>DASXYS010000015.1:0-15414 GCA_036502365.1 Amycolatopsis sp. | reverse complement strand
TCTCGCAGGCCGCGGCGAAGGCGATGGTGGCGCAGGGCATCGGCGGCGACATCGTGTACATCTCGTCGAAGAACTCGGTGTTCGCCGGGCCCAACAACGTCGCGTACGGCGCGGCGAAGGCCGACCAGGCGCACCAGGTCCGGCTGCTGGCGGCCGAGCTGGGCGGGCACGGCATCCGGGTCAACGGCGTGAACCCCGACGGCGTGGTCCGCGGCTCCGGCATCTTCGCCGGCGGCTGGGGCGCGCAGCGGGCCGCGGTGTACGGCGTGCCGGAGGAGAAGCTCGGTGAGTTCTACGCCCAGCGCACCATTCTCAAACGCGAGGTGCTGCCCGAGCACGTGGCCGCCGCGGTCTTCGCGCTCACCGGTGGCGACCTGACCCACACCACCGGGCTGCACGTGCCCGTGGACGCCGGCGTGGCCGCCGCGTTCCTGCGCTGAGACTCGCACCCTGAGACTCGCACCGTTGAGACTCGTACCACTGACCGCAGCGGATGACGCTTTCGCCGCGCTCAGTGCAGGGAAAGCGTCATCCGCTGCTCGTCCAGAACCAGGAGGCAACCATGACCGGCGGGCTCGAGAGGATCATCCCGCGCCGCACTCGCGTCGGCCTGGTGGCCGGCGGGCTCGGCGCGTACTGGCCGCAGTTCCCGGAGCTGCTGCCGCAGTTGCAGGCCTCGGCGCGGCGGGTCGCCGCGCGACTGTCCGATATGGACTGCGAGGTGATCGACGCCGGCTTCGTCTCCGACGCCCAGGAGGGCGCGGCGGCCGCGGAGCGCCTGCGGGTGGCCGACTGCGACCTGATCATCGGGTTCCTCACCACGTACCTGACCTCCAGCATGCTGGCGCCGATCGCGCAGCGCAGCGGCTCGCCCGTGCTGCTGCTGAACCTCCAGCCGACCGAGGCGATGGACCACGCGAGCTTCGACACCGGCGCGTGGCTGGCCTATTGCGGCGCCTGCCCGTTGCCGGAGATGGCGAACACCTTCCGCCGCGTCGGCGTCGAGTTCCGCTCGGTCTCCGGCTACCTGGAAGACGAGCGGGCCTGGACGCGGATCGGCCGGTGGATCAAGGCGGCGGGCGTGCGCGCGGCGTTCCGCCACGGCCGCCACGGCCTGCTGGGCCACCTGTACCCGGGCATGATGGACGTCTCGACCGATCCCACGCTCGTCTCGGCGCAGCTCGGCGGGCACGTCGAGATCCTGGAGGTCGACGACCTGCGCGTACGCGTGGAGAAGGTCACCGACGCCGAGACGAGCGCGCGGATGGCGCTCGCGCGGGAAGTGTTCACTGTGGACGAGTCCGTAGTGGACGAAGACTTCGCCTGGGGCGCCCAGGTTTCCGTCGCACTGGACCGGCTGGTGGCCGACTTCAGGCTGGACTCGCTGGCCTACTACCACCGCGGGCTCGACGGCGAGACGCACGAGCGGGTCGGCGCCGGGTTCATCCTCGGCGCCTCGCTGCTCACCGCCCGCGGCATCCCGGCCGTCGGGGAGTACGAGCTGCGCACGTCGCTGGCGATGCTGCTGATGGACCGGCTCGGCGCCGGCGGCTCGTTCACCGAGCTGCAGGCGCTCAACTTCCGCGACAACGTGGTGGAGATGGGCCACGACGGCCCCGCGCACCTGGCGATCAGCGCGAGCCGGCCGTTGCTGCGCGGGCTCGGCGTGTACCACGGCAAACGCGGCTGGGGCGTGTCCGTCGAGTTCGACGTGAAGCACGGGCCGGTGACGTTGTGCGGCCTCGCGCAGGGACGCGACGGCACGTTCTCGATCGTCGCGTCGGAGGGCGAGGTCGTGCCCGGACCACTGCTGCAGATTGGCAACACCACCTCACGCGTCGACTTCGGCTGCGATCCGGGGGAGTGGACCGACGCGTGGTCGGCCAGCGGCATCGCGCACCACTGGGCGCTCGGCACCGGGCACCGCGCCGGCGAGCTGGCCGCGGTGGCCGACCTGCTGGGGCTGGGCCTGACCGTGGTGCGGGTGTGAAACGGCTGGCGGCCGTCGACCTCGGCGCGTCCAGCGGGCGCGTGATGGCCGGCTCGGTCGGGCCGGGGCACCTGGCGATCGAGGAGGTGCGGCGCTTCCAGAACGGCGCCGTGCGCGCGGCCGGGACGCTGTACTGGGACGTGCTCGGCCTGCACCGCGAAATCCTCGCCGGCCTCGGCCAAGCCCACCGCGCCGGAGCGCTGGACGGCATCGGCATCGACTCGTGGGCGGTGGACTACGGGCTGCTCGACGCGCGCGGGAACCTGCTCGGCAATCCCGTGCACTACCGCGACGCGCGTACCGAAGGCGTGCTGGAGCGGGTGGTGCGGACGGTGCCGGAGCGGGAGCTGTTCGACGTCACCGGGCTGCAGCAGCTGCCGTTCAACACGTTGTACCAGCTGGTGTCCGAATCCGGCCGGCTGGACGCCGCGTCGACCATGCTGCTGATCCCGGACCTGCTGGCCTACTGGCTCACCGGGCAGGCCGGGGCCGAGCACACCAACGCCTCCACCACGCAGCTCTACGACGTGCGGGCGCGGACCTGGGCGACCGGGCTGGCCGAGCGGGTCGGCGTTCCCGCCCGGCTGCTGCCGCCGTTGCGCGAGCCGGGGGAGCGGATCGGCACGCTGCTGCCGGATCTGGCCGCCGAGCTGGCGCTGCCGGAGCTGCCGGTGGTCGCGGTCGGTTCGCACGACACGGCGTCGGCGGTGGTCGCGGTGCCGGCCGGGCCCGGCGCGAACTTCGCGTACATCTCCTCGGGCACCTGGTCGCTGGTCGGGCTGGAGCTGGACCGGCCGGAGCTGGGCGACGCCGCGCTGGCCGCGAACTTCACCAACGAGGGCGGCGTCGACGGCACGATCCGGTTCCTGCGCAACGTGATGGGCCTGTGGGTGCTCACCGAAACGCTGCGGACGTGGTCCGCCCGGGGCGAGCGGACCGAGCTGGCCGAAGTCCTCGCCGAAGCCGCCGCCGCGCCGCCGCTCGCCGCCGTGGTGGACGTGGACGCGCCCGCGTTCCTGCCGCCGGGAGACATGCCGGCGCGCATCGCCGCCGCCTGCCGGGCGACCGGACAGCGGCCGCCGGAGACCCGCGGCGAACTGGTCCGGTGCATTGTGGACAGTCTCGCGCTGGCCTACCGCCGCACGGTCCGGCAGGCCGCGCGGCTGGCGGGCCGGACGGTCGACGTGGTCCACGTCGTCGGCGGCGGCGCCCGCAACACCCTGCTGTGCCAGCTGACCGCCGACGCGTGCGAGGTCCCGGTGCTGGCCGGCCCGGTCGAGGCGGCGGCGCTGGGCAACGTGCTCGTGCAGGCCCGCACCCTGGGCGCCGACCTGCCGGACCTGGCCGCGATGCGCGAGCTGATCCGCCGGACGCAGCCGCTGCGGCGGTACACGCCTTCGGGCGGGGACTGGGCCGCCGCCGAAGCCCGGCTGAACGCGACCGGGACAGCGGTCTGAAGGTCACCGGCCTCGACGAAAGTTCTGCCTCGGCGCGGCGTTGTCCACGCGGCTGCCTCCGTCCGGATCGGACGGAGGCAGCCGGGCCGGACCGCACGAGGGCGAGGAGTCAGGCGCCGGCACTCATGGTGGTCAGCGTCTGGACCGCGCTCTTCGCCGCCGCCTCGTCGGCGGGATCCGGCGGCGTGAGGGTGTGCTGCGTGCAGCCGAGCAACTGCAGCGACGCCCGCAACCGCAGCGTGAGGAAACGCAGCAGCCCGACGCCGGTCGCGGAGTCGGGGGACGCGGCATTACGCAGCAGGGTCCGGTCGGCCGTCAGCCGGGGCAGCCCGACGGTCCGCAGATCGCGGCAGTAGGCCCGGGTGGTGTCGGTGCGGGAGTTCAGCGCAGGCTGGTCGACCCCGGCCCGGTAGAGGTTCGTCTTGCGCACGTTCGGGCTCCCGCCGACGAGGGTCATCGGATCCCCCAGCGGCACCAGCGCGACCGGCGCGGCCTGGTGTGCCGCGGCCTGCAGTTCGTTCAGCGCGAGTGAGGTCGTGCTGCCGGCTCCGGTGGTGAGGTCCTTCGCGGTGAACGGCGTGCAACCGAAGGCCGGATCGACGAACGCGTCCAGCAGCCGGTTGTCGCTGCCGTTGGCCAGTGTCGTCACCGGGCCGAGCCGAGCGGAGCCCGCCGTGCCGTCCTGGGCGGTCCGCCCGTCCGGGGTGGCCAGGTAGGTGGTCGTCACGTTGTCGCTCTGGTCCTGGTCGACGAGGGAGAAGTCCCGCGTGGTCGGGCAGGGGCGCCCGTCGCGGGCGACCCCGAGCGCGGGCACGGTCAGCTTGCCCGCGCGCTCGGCCGCGCCGGTGGCAGCGAAGAACCGGGCTGCCCCGCACTGCGCGAACTGACCGAAGGGGGAGCCCGCGACGCCGTTCACGCACTGACCGGTGCGCAGGGAGCCGCCGGTGCCACCGAGGGTCAGCGTCCCGCCGTTGCTGCCGAACCACAGCCCGACCACGGCGCCGGCGGGCAGAACCGGGACCACGGGCGGGGCCGCGGGAGCGGTGCCGTCGTCGATCACCAGTGGCCGGTAGACCGACAGCGCACCCGTGGCCGGATCGAGGACCGTGGCCTCGACGAACGCCGACTGCACCGGGTTCGCCTCGTTGCAGGGCCCGGCGGCGGGGTCGGTCGCGCGGAGCCGGTACGGCGTCGCCAGGCCGTTCGCCGAAAGCGGGTCTGCCGGTACGGCAACTGTGCACGCCGGATTCGGCGTTGCCACGGGCGCTGCCACCGGCGAGGGCGTCCGGGGCGCGGCCACCGCGACTCCGATCACGGCCAGTGACAAGACGGCGACCGTCGCGCCCAGCCGGATCGGCGTGACCTGGCCGAGCAAACGTGCTTTTCGATGATCAGGATAGTGTTTCGGCACCATGCCGCCCTTCCGAGGACTGGGGAAATCCCTCACCCGGCGAAGGACGCTAACACGGATAACGAAATGATCACATTGCTTCCGGGAGAATATTTACCGTGACTCCTGAATAACGCTCCGGAGTTTTGTGATGACGTGACACATACCTTCCTAAGCACGGGTTCTGTGGTGTAGCTTGGCTGCTCGTAACCCGTTAGTGATCTGTTGTGTCGCGTGGAGTCGTGTGTGTTTACTGATCTTTCACTGAGCGTCCTCGCGGACTCGCCTCATGATCTCGGTGTGCACGAGGTTGCCGCGCTTTCGGCCCGGTTGTCCTTTGCATTCCTTTGTCTCGGTCTGTCCTGGGGCGTGTTCACCAGTACCGGCTGGCTGGAGCGGCTGACCGGACGGCAGGCCACGCGCAGTAGTCATCAGGTGCTGGTGACTACTGCGCTCGCCTTCGGGATGCTGCACGCACTGGCCTTCCTGCTGATGTGGGACCAGCCGTTCTCCGTCGCCGCACTGGTCATCCCGATGTGGTTCGGCGGCTGGGGCGAGGCCGCCGGGGTCGCCGGGCTGGAGCTGATGCTGGCCATCCTGCTTTCCACCGGGTTGCAGCGGTTCCTGCGCTACCGGCGATGGCTCGCGGTGCACCGGCTCGCCTACCCGGCGGTCGCGCTCTGCGTGGTGCACGCGTTCGTCGGCGCCTGGGTCGACGGCCACCTGGCCGGGTTGTGGCTGGCCGGACTGCTGTTCGCCGTGCCCGCAGCGCTGACCGCCGTCCTTCGTTTCCTCTCGCCCGGTGTGCTCACCGGGCTCGGGCTGCTGGAGGCGCGGCGATGACGGTCCGGGTGCGGGTCAGCGTCGACAACCACCGGTGCCACCGCTACGGGCTGTGCCAGACCGAAGCGCCCACGGTGTTCGAGATCGGCCAAGACGGGCGCCTGCGCTATCAGAGGCGTCCGGCGGACAGCGAGCGGGCACCGGTTCTGATGGCGGCGCGCTGCTGTCCGATGCAGGCCATCGCGATCGAGGAGCGGGACGCGTGAGCCGCGAGCGGATCGTCGTGGCCGGGGCCGGGCTGGCCGGCCTGCGGGCCGCCGAACGGTTGCGGGAGCTCGGTTTCGAGGGCGAGCTGGTGATGATCGGCGACGAGCCGCACCGGCCGTACCAGCGGCCCGCGCTGTCGAAGGAGTTCCTGCTCGGCCAGCTCACGGCGCGCGAGCTGGCGCTGCGCAGTTATGAGGAGCTCGACGCCGTCTGGCGGCTCGGTGCGCGGGTGGAGGGGCTCGATCCACGGCGGCGGACCCTCGAACTGCCGGGCGGTGAGCCGATGACCTACGACGGGCTGGTCATCGCCACCGGAGTCCAGGCGCGGCACCTGCCGGGCCTGCCACTGCACGACCCGCGGGTCCGGGCATTCCGGACTCTCGAAGACGCGCTGGCCCTGCAGCGCACGTTGCGTGCGAGCGATCTCCCGGTCCTCGTCCTCGGGGGCGGGTTCATCGCGAGCGAACTCGCGGCCAGCCTGCGCGGAGCCGGTCGCGACGTGGTTCTGGTTTCGCGGTCGCCGGTGCTGATGGGCCAGGTCTTCGGCGACGAGCTCGGCACCGCGGTGGGCCGGCTCCACGAGTCCCGCGGGGTCCAGCTGGAGCTCGGTACCCAGGTGTCCAACTGGCTGCTGCGCGACTGGGGAGTCGGCGCCCACCTGTCCACCGGGAAACTGGTGGTCGCGGGCGCGGTGGTGATCGCCAACGGCAGCGTGCCCGCGACCGGGTTCCTGCGCGGCTCCGGTCTCGACGCGACCGACGGGGTCCTCGCGGGACCGACCTGTCACGTTGACGGTGCCGAGGACGTCGTGGTGGCCGGTGACGTCGCGCGCTGGCCGAACCTGCGGTTCGACGAGGTGCCACGCCGGATCGAGCACTGGCTCAACGCGGTCGAGATGGGCCGCGCCGCGGCCGACGGCCTGCTCGCGGGGCCGGCGGCCGCCGTCCCGTACTGCCCGGTGCCGCGGTTCTGGTCCGAGCTCTACGGCATTCGCTTCCAGTCCGCCGGCATGCCCGGTCTCGGTGACCACACGATCCCGCTCGGCGGCGACCCGGCGCGGCGGAGGGGGGTGCTGGGCTATCGCAACGATCGCAGGCTGCTCGGGGTGATCGGCCGCGACAGCCCCCGCAAGATGGTGAAGTGGACCAGCCTGCTCCAGCGCGGGCCGAGCCTGCACACCCGCCGGCACCCGGTGTCCGCGTTCCGCGATGCGGGCTAGCCGGTGCGGGATGCAGTGGATGACGCTTTTGCCTCGCTCAGTGCGGGGAAGGCGTCATTCGCTGCATCAAAGGCGGCGAGTGTGACCACGTGGAGCGGCCATTGCCAGACACGGGCTAGCCGGATGTCCGGAATGGACTCCGGCTGCTCCGTTCACTGTGCACAGTGGACGGAGCAGCCTCAGGCCCGGACCGGCCGGTGCAGCTCGTCCCACGAAGGCACGCGCGGGGCGAAACGCAGCGACAGCCCGGCTTCGGCCGGGGTCCGGTCGCCCTTGCGGGCGTTGCAGCTGCGCGCCGTGCCTCCGCATGCCGCAACCGTGTTGAGCCAGCTGGTGCGCTCGCCGCCGCGGGAGAGCGGCAGCACGTGGTCGACCGTGGTGGCGCGGTGGCCGCAGTAGGCGCACACGTGGCCGTCTCGCTGCAGCACGCCCCGGCGCGACCAGCGCGGCGGGCCGGAGTAGCGCCACTTCATCACCACGTAACGCACCAGCCGGACGACCTTCGGGCGCGGGAACAGCCCGCCGAAATCGGTGCCGTCGGTCTCGTGGACCACCGCCACGTCACGCACCAGCATGCGTATCGCGTGGGCGACGGACACGGTGTGCAGGGGCTCGTAGCCGGCATTGAGGACCAGTACTCCCATGGCGACGGGCACCTCCCTTCGGGATTCGGGCTAGCGGGGATTCGGGCGGGTGTGAACGAAAAAAGCCGCCCGGCTCGGTTTCCCGACGGGCGGCTCCCTGCGTATGACGCGCTGGGCACGTCACGGCGGGGAGCCTGGGGTCGCTAGGGCAGACAACGGGCAAAGCTCGTCGCACAGGAAGGCGCGCTCGCAGCCGCGCGCCTGGTGCATGGCCTTGCCGGGCATCTGGTACTCCTCGTTCGCTGACGTGGTCATCATGACCGACGCCGGACCGGCCCGTCAACGCCGATAACGTTGCGGTTGCCAGGTCAGGCGCCCCGGCCGGGGCCGGGCGCATCCACTGTGGACATTAAGGATGCGGACATTTCCGGCGTCAGCCGGGCGGCACCGTGGACAGGAGCAGTTCGAACGCGTTCCCGACGGCAGCCGCCAGCGCTTCCGGGTCCGGCCCGGCGACGTTCCGGCCCGCGCGGAAACAGCCCAGCGCGAGCTGGGCGGCCAGTGTCGCCTCCAGTTCGGGCATGCCCTGCGCCCGCAGCGTGGTGACCATCGCGTCGGCCAGGTTCAGCAGCTTGCGTTCGCTGCGGTCATACAGCTCCGGGTTGTCGCTGACGAGCTGCAGGTGCAGGCGGTAGCGCTTCGCGTCAGCCGTGACCGCCTCGCACATCGCGTGGACGGCGGCGCGCGCCTGGTCCAGTGCCTCGCGCAAGGTGGGCGGCGTTTCGGCGGCTTCGGCGCGGAGGCCGAGCAGCCAGTCGGTCATCTCCCGCTCTTCGGCGAACAGCACTTCCTGCTTGTCGCCGAAGTAGCGGAAGAACGTGGTCCGGCCGACTTCCGCGCGTTCGGCGATCTCCGTGACCGTCACGTCCGCGAAACCGCGCTCGGCGAACAGCGCGAAAGCCGCGTCGACGATGGCTTCCTGGGCCCGCCGGCGTTTGCGCTCACGAAGCGGGGGCAGCGGTGGCATTTCTCCAGGCTAGTCCGTCAGGTCCCGGATCCTGTACGGTACTCAGTACCAATTAGTTCTTGGTACCGGAGGTGGCCGTGGGCACGAGCACCGTCCTGATGACGGGAGCGGGCCGGGGGATCGGGCGGATCGCCGCCGAGCAGGTGCTGCGCGCGCGGCCGGACGTGCATCTGGTGGTGACGGCCCGAGAGGGCGGCGGCCCGGCGCTCGCCGCCGGATTGGCCGCGGCCACGGGCAACCCGAACGTCTCGGGGGTATCCTGCGATCTGGCCTCGATGGCGTCGATCCAGCGCGCGGCCGGAGAGATCGGTGCTCGCCTCGACGCCGGTGATCTGCCGCCGCTGAGCGGTTTCGCCGGCAATGCGGGCGTGCAGCTGACCACCCGCACCCGGGCGACCGAAGACGGGATCGAGCCGACGTTCGCGGTCAACGTGCTGGCGAACTACCTGTTCGTCCGGCTGCTGTGGGACCGGTTCACCGCGCCGGGCCGGATCGTCGTGGTCGGCAGCGACACGCACTTCGGCGACCTGCGGCACAACCTGGGGCTGGTGCCCGCCCCGCGCTGGGAGAGCGTCCGCGAGCTGGCCACGCCACGCGAAGGGGAGAAGGCGGACACTGCGCGCGAGGGCCGGGCCGCCTACTCGACCAGCAAACTGGCGGTGGCTTACCTGGTGCACGCGCTGGCGCGCCGGTTGCCCAGCGGCGTCGACGTTTACAGCTTCAACCCCGGTTACGTGCCGGCCACCGGCTTGTTCCGCGACGCCGGTCCCGCCGTCCGCTTTCTCTCGCGAACGCTGATGCGAGCGTTCACCGCGACGCCGTTCGCGCACTCGCCCGTCACGTCCGGCGCCATGCTCGCGAAGGCCGTCGCCGGGCCTCGGCCTGGCGAAACGGGCGCGTACATCGACCGTGACGCCGTCGTCCCCTCCTCGGCCGAGTCCTACGACCACGCCCGCGAGGAAGAGCTGTGGGCGACGGCTGCCCAGCTGTGCGCCCTGCCGGTCGAAGCCGGTTGATTTCCTTTCCGGGCAAGGGTTTCCGGCATCAGCGGCCGTACAGCTCGGTCAGCAGCGCGACCGCATCGGGGGTGGCCGGGTGCGGGTCGCGGCGGGGCCAGGCCAGGTGCACCGGCACGGGCGCGGCGTCGCGGACGCGGCGGTAGGCGATGCCGTCCCGGCGGTACTGCGTGACGGTGGCGTGCGGGGTGATCCCGACGCACCGGCCGGTCGCGATGGCGGCGAGCCAGTCGTCCACGTCGTGGGTGTGCTCGACGCGCGGGCGGGCGTCCTCGGGCCACAGGTCGACCGTGGTGGTGCCGGTGCGGCGGTCGATCACCAGCTCACGCCCGGCGATCTCGGCGAGGGTGACCGTGCGGCGGCGTGCCCACGGGTCGTCGGCCGCCATGGCGCAGTAACGGGCCTCGTAGCCGACGGTCCGGTGGGCGTAGTGGCGGGGGTCGACCGCGGTGCGCAGCACGGCGACGTCGCACAGGCCCTCGGCCAGTCCGCCGGTCGGGGTGTTGGTGCGGACCACGAGCAGCTCGACGTCCGGGTGCCGGGCGGCCCAGCGGCGCTGGAACTCGGCGGTGTGCCGGCCCAGCGCCGACCAGGCGTGCCCGACCCGCAGCCGGGTGTGGCCGGTGGTGGCCTCGCGGACCAGTTCGTCGGCTTCGGCGAGCAGGTGCCGGGCGCGGGCGAGGACCTGCACCCCCGCGGTGGTCGGGACGACGCTGCGGCTCGTGCGGTGCAGCACCCGCACGCCGAGCACCCGCTCCAGCGCGAGCAGCGTCCGCGACACCGCGGCCTGCGACACCCCCAGCTCGATCGCCGCGTCGGTGAACGTGCCGGTGTCGACGATCGCGGCCAGGCATCGCAGATGGCGCAGCTCCAGATCCATGTGTCCAGCGTATAGCCGCGCTGTTTCATGCATTTTGCGCATGGATGGCCGGGGCGCACGCTCGGGCCATGACCACAACCGAACGCGCGGCCGGGACGCCGCCGCAGGAGCGCCGCGCCGCCGGGGTGGCGCTGATGCTGGGCAGCGCGCTGGCCAACCAGACCGGCGCGGCGACCGGGGCGCTGGCCTTCCCGGTGGTCGGTCCCGCCGGGGTCGTGGCGGTGCGGCAGTGGGTGGCGGGCGCGCTGCTGCTGGCCGTCGGACGGCCGCGGCTGCGCTCGTTCACCGCGCGGCAGTGGCGCCCGGTCCTGGCGCTGGCGGCCGTGTTCGGGACGATGAACCTCACGCTGTACACGGCAATCGACCGCATCGGCCTGGGGCTCGCGGTGACGCTGGAGTTCCTCGGCCCGCTCGCGGTGGCGCTGGCCGGCTCGCGCCGGAAGCCGGACTTGGCCTGCGCGCTCGCCGCCGCCGGGGCCGTGGTGGTGCTGGCCCGCCCGCAACCCACCACGGACTACGTCGGCATCGGGCTGGCGTTGCTGGCCGCGGCCTGCTGGGCCGGCTACATCCTGCTGAACCGGACCGTCGGCCGCCGCCTGCCCGGCACGCAGGGCACCGCGGCGGCGGCCTGCGCGTCCGCGCTGGTGTATGTCCCGATCGGCGCGCTCGTCTTCGCGCACCACCCGCCGACGGCGGCCGCCCTCGGACAGGCGCTCGTCGCCGGGGTGCTGTCCTCGGCCGTGCCGCTTCTGGTCGACCTGCTGGCGCTGCGCCGGGTGCCCGCCGCGTTCTTCGGCGTGTTCATGAGCGTCAACCCGGTGCTGGCAGCGCTGGTCGGCCTGGTGGTGCTCCATCAGCAGCTGGATCCGGCCGCCTGGGCGGCGATCGCGGTCATCGTGGCGGCCAACTCGGTGGTGGCCGGGCGACGGGCGCCGGCGGTGTCGGAATCGACGGTGTCAGAATCGACACAGTGTTGATTTAACCCGACGCGATGTAGAGTCGAGGCCATGACCACCCGAACCTTCCTGATCACCGGTGTCAGCAGCGGCCTCGGCCGGGCCTTCGCGCAGGGGGCGCTCGACGCCGGGCACACCGTGGTCGGCACCGTCCGCAAAGCGGCCGACCTCGCGGCTTTCGAGACGCTCGCCCCGGGCCGGGCCCACGCACGGCAGCTCGACGTCACCGACGACCACGCCGTGCCCGCTGTGGTGAGCGAAATCGAGCAGTCGGTCGGGCCGATCGACGTCCTGATCGCGAACGCCGGCTACGGCTACGAGGGAGTTTTCGAGGAGTCGCCGATTTCCGAGCTGCGCGCGCAGTTCGACGCCAACGTGTTCGGCGTCGCCTCGACTGTGCAAGCGGTGCTGCCGTCCATGCGGAAACGGCGTTCGGGGCACATCTTCGCGGTCAGCTCCATGGGCGGGCTGATGACAGTGCCCGGGCTGGCCTACTACTGCGGCAGCAAGTACGCGGTCGAGGGAATGCTCGAAACCGTCGCCAAGGAGGTGGCCGGCTTCGGCGTGCACGTCACGATCCTCGAGCCCGGCTCGTTCCGCACCGACTGGGCGGGCCGCTCGATGGTCCGCAGTGAACGGTCCATTGTGGATTACGACGAGCTGTTCGAGCCCATCCGCGCGGCCCGGCAGGCAGCGAGCGGCCATCAGCTCGGCGATCCGGCGAAGGCCGCCGAGGCGGTGCTCCGGGTGATCGAGTCGGAGCGGCCGCCGGTGCACCTGGTGCTGGGCTCCGACGGTCTGCGCCTGGTCGCGGCCGGCCGCTTGGCCGTCGAGGCCGATCTGCGGGAGTGGGAAGACCTTTCGCGCTCCACGGACTTCCCGGACGGCCACCAGATCGCGTCGAACCGGTCGTGACCGGGCCGGGGAAACGGCGCTCGACCCCGACCAAGGGGGACCGGCGGGAGCAGGCGATCCTCGACGCGGCCGAGGCGTTGCTGGAGCACGAGAGCGTCGAGCCGATGACGGTGGAGACCATCGCCAAGGGGGCCGGGATTTCGCGTGCTTCCTTGTATTTCTACTTCGGCTCCAAGCACGAGGTGCTCGCCGCGTTGGTGGCGCGCACCGTCGCCGTGCTGCGCGAAGACGCGCTCGGCGCCGCCGGCGACACCGACTCCAGTCCGGAAGAGACGGTCCGCGAAGCCGTACGGCGCACCGCGAAGCAGTGGCGCGAGCACGGTTTGGTGATGCGCGCGGCGGTGGACTTCTCCGCTGCCGTACCGGAAATCGGCGAGCTGTGGCAGGGCACGCTCGCTTCCTATGCCGAGGCGATGACCCGCGTCCTGGTCCGTGGCGGTGTCCCGGACGAGAAAGGCCCCGAAGGCGCCGCCGCCTTGGCGCGCGGCCTCTGCTGGATGACCGAGCGGACGTTCTACTGGGCCTCGGCCCGGCCCCGCGACCTCCGCGCGGCGACCGAGACCTGCGCGCAGATCTGGTTGCGGGTGCTCGCCTCCGCCGAGGGAAACGGTTAGCCGGCGCCGGAAAAGTGTCCATTCAGCCCTACTTTCGTGCTGGGAAAAGCTAATACGTATTAGCGTCTTGCCTTTGTCTCGCGGGGCTGCCTAACGTCGTGGCCACGCCGGACGAAGGAGTTCACCGATGGTCTTGTCGCGACGCGGAATGCTGTTCGGGACCGTGGGGCTGGGCGCCACGCTGGGGCTCGGGCTGACGCTGCCGGGCGGGGTCGCCGCAGCGTCGGTCGCCCCGCCGGCCGGGCCGTTCCCGGCCCTGCCGCCGCTGCCCGCCGGTGCCCCGGTGCGCAAGCTGTTCAGCCCGCTGGAGCAGCGGTTCGGGCCGTACCTGGCGATCCTGCCCGGCATGGTGAACGACGTCGAGGTGACCGATCCCGCGACGCTCGGCTATCTGGGCGGCGGCTGGTGGCGCACCCCGAGCGTGCCGACCAACGCGCGGGTGCAGGAGCACGTGTTCACGCTGAGCTGGTTCCACGCGAACGCGCGCCCGTGGAACCCGTACTCCGGCAACGCGGCTCTGCTGAAACGCCTCGACGCGGCGATCGCGCATTACCTGAACCTGCAGCACGCCGACGGGTCGTGGCCCGAGTACAGCGTGACCGAGCAATCCAAGGCCGCCACCGGGTTCGGCCTCGGCTACCTCGCCAAGACGCTGGCCAACCTGCGTCAGGCGAACGCGCTGCCCACCCGCCGCGGTCAGATCGGCACCGCGCTGCACCAGGGCATGACCTGGTTCCTCGACCCGGCCAACCCGATCTGGGAATCGCCGATCCACTACGCCAACCAGAACACCTCCGGCCTGGCCAGTTCCACCCGCGCGCTGAAGCTGAACCCGGACGCGGCAATGCAGGCGAAGCTGGCCGGCCGCATCGCCTATCTCGCCGCGCACGGCCAGAGCCCGGCCGGGTTCTTCTACGAGCCGACCGGGATGGACATCAACTACAACTTCGAGGTGATGATCCCGGAGCTGGCCGAGATCTACGTGCTCACCGGCGACAAGACCGTGCTGTCGATGGCCTCGAAGTTCGCGAGCTGGTTCGGCTACAACGTCGTGCGCGAGCCGGACGGCACGGGTTCGCTGACCTACGTCGGCATGTCCGCCCGCACCACGGTGACCGGTTACGACAACGTGATTCCCGACCCGGACCGGACCAACCTCGGCTCGTTCTTCATCCCGGAGGTCCCCGCGCTCGCCCCGTTCTTCACCTCGGCCGAGGACCGCGCCGCGACGAGGGCGGCGTGGGCGGCCGCGTCCGGCCCGGCGCCCGGACTGGCCAAACAGGACACTTCACCGCGCATCATCGCGCACGCACCGTACGGGGAGTCGTTGCCTTCCAAGGCGGCCAAGCAGGCGGCGATCGCCAAGCTGCCCTACCTGGCGAGCACGGACTTCGCGGTGCAGCGCCGGGACGACCTGACGAAACAGGCCTACACCTTCATCCGGCGGCCGGCGCTGTACCTCGCCGCGTTCTTCGGCAGCCGCCCGTCATCGGAAGTGCGCGGCTCGGCCGGGCTGCTCTGGCACCCGGCCGCGGGCACGATCGTGCAGAGCCAGCAGGACGACACCCAGTGCTGGGCGAGCCTGCTGCCCAACGGGAACCCGGACGCGCGCAGCGATCTCGACGCCACCTACCAGGTCGGCGGCCGGGCCTGGGACGGGCAGCGGATCGTGCCCGGCAGCGCTCCGGTCGTGGTGGACTACGCCTTGCCGGACGGCCGGATCCGCACCACGCTGACCGTCACGCCGAATACGGTCACCCGCGCGGTGAAGGGGACCAGCGCGCTCACCGAGCAGATCCCGCTGGTGCTGAAGCCGACCGACACCGTGTCCTTTTCGGACGGAACCCCGGTCGGCTACGGCCGGAACTCCGCCGCGACCGCGACCGGCCTGACCATCCGGCGCGGCGGCAAGGCGATCACCATCGGCTGGGGCACCGCGCTCGCCGCCTCGGTCACGGCGACCACGGTCAATATCCTCTCCACCGGCGGCCGGCGGGTGCACGTGCTGCGCGTCCCGCACGGCGGAACGCTCAGCACGGTGATCACCCTGCCGTGATGGCCGCGCGGTAGGAGTGGGTGCCCGGCGTCGCGGTGAACTGCCGGTCGCCCAGCCGGATCCGGGCGTGCGTGCCTGGCGGGGCGGTGACGGTCAGCGTGATCGAGGAGCCGGTCT
This sequence comes from Amycolatopsis sp., assembly GCA_036502365.1. Lineage (GTDB taxonomy): Bacteria > Actinomycetota > Actinomycetes > Mycobacteriales > Pseudonocardiaceae > Amycolatopsis. The sequence goes on along the minus strand of DASXYS010000015.1, from coordinate 143 downwards.
TCTGCCAGCTCACCGTGATCGGCCCGTGCGGCGTGGGGACCTGGCCGCGAGCCCAGGCGACCGGGCCGGGGTGCGGCTCCACGGTGAACGTCGCGAAGCCCGGGCTGGCCGGGGTGACGCCGAGCAGCCCGTTGGTCAGCGCG
>DASXYS010000014.1:0-19549 GCA_036502365.1 Amycolatopsis sp. | reverse complement strand
AGAGCAGGTCGCGCGGGAAAGAGAAGTTGATCAGTTACGTGATGTTAACAATTGACCATCTGCTTGGAGACTTGGTCCAAACCATGCGACCATCTTGGTCATGAATCATCTTCACGTTCGAGCAACGGCGCCGAACCCCATGATTCTCTACGCGCCAGCGGGACTACGGCGGCGGAGGAACCGCCGAAGATGTGAACCCCAGTAGGAGGACCACATGAAAGCGACCCGCTTACTTGTCGGCATCACGGCTGTCGCCGGGACGATGTTCCTGGCCGTCCCCGCCTACGCCGCGACCGGCCAGGTCGACGGCAACATCACCGTGGGCGGCTCGAGCTGCTCGTGGACCAACGGGACCACCAGCGACGTGGCGCCGAACACCCTGACCATCGACCACACGACCGTCAAGCCGAGCTGCAGCGGCAGCATCGTGGCGAGCCTGACCAACGACCCGACAGCGACCTTCGACGACACGGCCGGCACGGTGTCCTCGGCCGAGGTCGACGTCAACGGGACAGTGCTCGGCATCAACTGCTCGTACAAGGTCACCGGCCTGTCGCTCTCCCGCCAGGGAACGACGCGGACTTACACCGGTGGCCCGTTCACCGCCAACGGCGGCGGCGGGCTCTGCCCCACCACGGAAACCGTGGACTCCGCCACGTTGACCTTCCACTGATCCACTGACCGACAGCTTTACTGAACGACAGCGGCGCGGAGCGATCCCTCTCTGCACGAGGGGCCGCTCCGCGTTTGCCGTTATCCGAGCGTCTGCCACCAGCCGTCGACCGCCGGCGGGTTCGCGACGTCGAGCCGCTCGCCGGGCTTCGGCACGGCGAGGGCCAGGTCGTTCGCCTTGGCTTCACGCCACACACGGTCGGCGGGCTCGGCCCACGGGTGCATGGCGAGGGAGAACGTCGCCCAGTGCACAGGAACGAGCAGCCCACCCTGCACGTCGATGTGCGCGGCGACGCCCTCCTCCGGGGTCATGTGGATGTCCGGCCACTGCGGGGCATACGCGCCGATCTGGATGAGCGCGGCGTCGAACGGGCCGTGTTCCTCGCCGATCTTCGCGAAGCCCTCGAAGTAGCCGGTGTCGCCGCTGTAGAAGACGCGGTGCCGGGGCCCGGCGATCACCCACGACGTCCAGAGGGTGCTGTCGTTGCTGATCCCGCGACCGGAGAAGTGCTGCGCCGGGGTGGCGACAAACCGGATGCCGCCGACCTCGGCCTCCTCGTTCCAGTCGAGCTCGATGATCCGGGAACTCGGCACCTGCCACCGCTCGAGGTGCGCGCCGACGCCCAGCGGCACCAGGAACGGCGCGTCGTGGGTGGCCAGCAGCTCGCGCACGGTGGCGAGGTCCAGGTGGTCGTAGTGGTCGTGGGAGATGACGATCGCGTCCACCCGCCCGACCGAGCCCAGCGGCACCGGCGGCGCGTGCAGCCGCCGTGGGCCGGCGAACGCGGCCGGTGACACCCGATCGCTCCACACCGGGTCGCACAGCACGCGGGCGCCGTCGATCTCCACGAGCGTGGACGCGTGGCCGTACCAGGTCAGGTAGACGCCGTCGGCGGACTCCACGACCGGCTGCGCGACGAGTGGGATCTCCCCGCCGGGCTTGCGTTGTGCCCGGTTTTCGCCGAACAGCAGCTCGCGCAGGATGCCGCCCGCGGCCGAAGGCGAGGGTGACGCCCGGGTGGGGGAGGCGTTGTGGAACAGGCCGTCGGCGAATTGAGGTGACCGGCGCATGCGCTCGGCCCGGGCACCGGTGGCCTTCGCGCCGAAGGCCACCGGGAAGTCGCTGAGTGCCGAGACCGTCTTCCTCACCATGTCCCCGAGTCTACGAACGCTTCCTGAGAGGGGCCCCAGTTTCATGCAGGTGGGTGAGCGCCTGCCGGTAGGAGTCGATCAGGCCGGTCTGCAGATAGGGCACGCCCAGCTCCGCGCAGTAGTCGCGGACGATCGGCTGCGCCCGGCGCAGGTGCACCGACGGCATGCTCGGGAACAGGTGGTGCTCGATCTGGTAATTGAGCCCGCCCAGCGCGACGTCGATGACCGCGCCGCCGCGGACGTTGCGGGAGGTGAGCACCTGCTTGCGCAGGAAGTCGAGCTCGGGACGGCCGGTGAGCGTCGGCATGCCCTTGTGGTTCGGCGCGAAGATCGATCCCATGTAGACACCCCAGACTCCCTGGTGCACAACGAAGAACAGCAGCGCCAGACCGGGAGGCAGCACGATGAACAGGGCGGACAGGTAGACGACGAAGTGGGTCGCCAGCAGGGCGGCCTCGACGCCGCGGGCGCGCAGGCCGGGCTTGGCGACCGAGCGGATGCCCGACCAGTGCAGGTTCAGGCCCTCGAGGGTGAGCAGCGGGAAGAACAGGAAGGCCTGGTACCGCCCGATGAACCGGGGCACGCCGCGGCTCGCCCGGGCCTGGTCCTTCGACCAGACGAGGATGTCCGGATCCACGTCGGGATCAAGCTCCTCGTGGTTGGGGTTCGCGTGGTGGCGGGTGTGCTTGTCCATCCACCACCCGTAGCTCATGCCGACGCCGAGGTTGCCCGCGATGCGGCCGGCGATCTCGGTCGGGCGGCGGGTGCGGAACACCTGGCGGTGGGCGAGGTCGTGGGAGAGCAGGGCGATCTGGCCGAACATGAAGGCCTGGAACACCGCGATCGCGAGCTGCCACCAGGAGTCGCCGAGAAGCGCGAACGCCACCCAGCCGCCGGTGAACAACGCGGTCACGAGGGTGATCCGGAACGTGTAGTAGCCGGGGCGCCGCGCGAGCAGGCCGGCGTCGGCGATCCGCCGCGACAAGCGGGCGAAGTCGCTGCCGGAGCCGGCCGGGGCGGACTGGACGAGGTTCTCTGTGGTCACCTCGTTGAGTGTTTCGGCGATCCGGGCCGGGCAGAACCCTGCACACCCGAGGAGCGGTGCGGGGGTTGCCCCTACCCCTCTTAGGGGTGGACGCGGGCGAGGTGGCTCGGGTGCAGCGGATGACGCTTTCACCTCGCTCAGCGCGGGGAATGCGTCATCCGCCGCGCGGGAACCGGCGAGCAGCGCTGCCCTCGGCGCGGATGACGCTTCCGCTGCACTCAGCGCAGGGAAAGCGTCATCCGCTACTTGCGGCAACCCGCAGAGACCACCCGTCCCGGACGCGCGCGAGGTGGTGATGCGGTGGGCCGAACAGCTGCCCCGTCGCGTGTGCGCGTTTCAGGTACCGGTGGGCGGGATGTTCCCAGGTCACGGCGATGCCGCCGTGGAGCTGGATCATCTCGGCGGCCACCGTGGTGAAGGCTTCGCTGCAGTGCACTTTGGCCACCGCGGTGAGGCGGGACGAGGCGGGCGCGGCATAGGCGGCCGAGCGAGCGGTTTCGACGAGGACGTGCAGATCGGCCATCCGGTGCTTGAGCGCCTGGAAGCTCCCGATCGGGCGGCCAAACTGCTCTCGCCGCAACGTGTAGTCCACGGTCAGCTCCAGGGCCCGCGCGGCGGCGCCGGCTTGCTCGGCGGCGAGGACGGCGCAGGCGACGTCCCGCACGCGGCCGAGGTCGACGGGGCCGAGCGGCCGGGCCGGGACCTGGTCGAGCGTCACCGTGGCCAGGTGCCGGGTCTCGTCCATGCCGGCGACGGCGGTCCGCCGAACCCCGGGGTGCGCCGGATCGATCTCGAACAGAGCGGGGCCGTCCGCGGTTGCCGCGGCGACGAGGAGGACTGTGGCCTCGGTGGCGTCGAGGACGTAGTGCGCGCTTCCGTCGAGGATGGCGCCCTGGGCCTGGACGGCGGGACGCTGCGGGTCCCAGCCGCCCTGGGCGCCGGTCCAGGCCAGCGCGCCGACGACGCCGTCGGCCAGCCGGGGCAGAAGCCGTGCGCACGCGTTGTCGTCGCGAGTGGTGAGCAGTGCGGTCGTGGTGAGCACCGCGGAGCCGAGGAACGGCACGTCGGCCAGGACGCGGCCGAGTTCCTCCGCGACGATCTGCACCTCGGTGATGCCCGCGCCGTCGCCTTGGTCATCGGCTAGGCCGCCGAAGCGTTCCGGCACGGTCAGGGCGGCGACGCCGATCTGGGCGCACAGCGCGGTCCAAGGCTCGGGCTCGCGTTCGAGGAGCTTGCGCACGCCGGCGCGCAGCTGGTCCTGCTCCGGGGTCACGGTGCGATCGCCGCCAGGACACGGTGACGGTGGACGGCGGGCGTGCCCCAGGCGGTCGTCAGGGCGCGGATGCGGGTAAGCCGCAGGCCGAGTGGGTGCTCGGCGGTGTAGCCGATCGCGCCGTGGACCTGGAGGGCGGTGCGGGCGGCCAGGTGGGCGGCATCGCCGCAGGCGACCTTGGCGGCGGAGACGTCGGCGGGATCGGCGGTGACGGCGGCGCCGTGCAGCAGCGGCCGGGCCAGTTCGAGGGCGGTGACGACCTCGGCGAGCAGGTGCTTGATCGCCTGGAAGCGGCCGATTTCACGGCCGTACTGGCGGCGTTGGCCGGCGTGGGCGACGGACATCTCCAGCAGCCGGCGGCCGGCACCCAGGAGTTGCGCGGCGGTGAGGAGGGCGCCGAGGTCGAACGCGCGGGCCGGGTCGAGGGCAGGGCCGAGTTCGTCGCCGGGGACGGGTTCGAAGAGGCGACGGGAGTTGTCGAGTGAGGTCAAGGGAGTGCCGGGGGTGAAGCCGCGTAAAGAGGCGCCGTCGACGAGGAAGCGGGCGTCGGCGATGTCCGCGTCCAAAGAGAACGGGACGTGCGGAGGGAAGGCCAGGGACACCAGAGTTTCGCCGGCCGCGGTGGAGGCCAGGATCTCGTCGTCGAGCAGGCAGGGGAGGACCGCGGAATCCGTCCACGGGCCGGGCGGGCAGAAGCGGCCGAGGACCTCGAAGGCGAGGACGGCGTCGACGGTTGTCGCGGCTGTGTTGTTCTTCTCGGCGCTGTCCGCCTCGGCCAGCCCTCCCCGGTGAGACGGGGTGGTCAGCGCCGTGACGCCCTGGTCGGCGAGGCGGCGCCAGATCTTCAGCCCCGGGCCGTGGTCGCCGCCGGCCCAGGCGCGGGTGGCCGTGTCGCAGTCCAAAGTGGACAGAAGGGAGTCCAGGGAGGCGGCGAACGCCTCCTGCTCCGGGGACAACGCGAACTTCACCGGTCTCCCTTCGGCAGGCCGAGCAGGCGTTCCGCGACGATCGTGCGCTGGATCTGGTCGGTGCCGCCGTAAATGGGGCCGGCCAGGGAGAACAGCCAGCCGTCCGTCCAGGGACCGCGGAGTTCGGCGGACGGACCGAGCAGGTCGAGGGCGGTTTCGTGGAGGGCCACGTCGAGGTGCGACCAGAACAGCTTGTTGACGCTGGATTCCGGGCCCAGCTCGGCGCCGGACGCGAGGCGCGTGACCGTGCCGAAGGTGTAGAGCTGGTACGCCCGCGCGCCGATCCACGCGTCGGCCACGCGCGCTGCCGTCGACTCCGGCCGGCCGGCCGAGGACCACAAGGACACCAGCCGGTCCGCGGCGGAGAGGAAACGGCCGGGGCTGCGCAGGGACAGGCCGCGTTCGTTGTTGGCGGTGGTCATGGCCACGCGCCAGCCGTTGCCGGGGGTGCCGATGACGTCCTCGTCCGGGACGAAAACGTCGTCGAAGAAGATCTCCGCGAAGCCGGGTTCACCGTCGAGCTGCGGGATGGGGCGGACGGTGACGCCGGGCGCGCGCAGGTCGGCCATCAGGTAGGTCAGGCCGTGGTGCCGGGCCGATTCGGGGTCGCTGCGGAACAGACCGAACGCGCGGTCGGCGAAGGCGGCGCGGGAGCTCCAGGTCTTCTGGCCGTTGAGGAGCCAGCCACCATTGGCAGGGGTGGCGGTACTGCGCAACGCCGCGATGTCGCTGCCCGCTTCGGGTTCGGACCAGGCCTGCGCCCAGACTTCCTCGGCGCGCGCCATCTTCGGCAGGATCCGCACGAGCTGTTCGGGCGTGCCGTGGGAGAAGAGGGTGGGCGCCAGCATGAAGATGCCGTTCTGGTTGACACGGCCCGGCGCACCCGCGGCGTAGTACTCCTCCTCGAAGAGCACCCACTCGAGCAGGCTCGCGTCGCGGCCGCCGTACTCGCGCGGCCATGAGACGACGGACCAGCGCGCGTCGGCCAGCTCAGCCTCCCACTCGCGGTGCGCGGCGAAACCCTCCGCGGTGTCGAACGATGGCAACGGCGACCGCGGCACGTGTGTGGCCAGCCAATCCCGGGCCTCGTCGCGGAATCGGCGGGCGGCCTCGTCGAGGTCGAGGTCCATCGCGGTCACGCCCTCGGGGCGCGCATCGAGCGGGCGTCCTGACCGGCCAGGGAATCGCCGGTGGTTTCGGCGTTGTGGGAGTGGCCGAGGTGGTGGAGGGCGAACGCCGAGTCCATGCCGGAACGCAAGCCCATCAGGTCTTCGGCCTGATTGACCGCCTTTTTCGCCAGCGCCAAGCCAAAGCGCGGCATCTCGGCGATTTTCGACGCCAGCGCCAGGGTTTCCGCCTCCAGCTCGGACCGCGGCACCACCCGGTTCAGCATGCCCCACGCCAGTGCCTGCTCCGCGCTGAAACGCTCGCCGGTGAACAGCACCTCCTTCGCCGCGCGGGGGCCGAGGACCCACGGGTGCGCGAAGTACTCCACGCCCGGGATGCCCATGCGGACCACGGGATCGGCGAAAAACGCGTCGTCCGAGGCGATGATCAGGTCGCAGACCCAGGCGAGCATCAGGGCACCCGCGATGCACGCGCCCTGCACGCTGGCGATGGTCGGCTTCGGGAGTTCGCGCCAGCGGCGGCACATTCCCAGGTATACTTCGGACTCGCGGGCGAAGCGCTGGTCCGCGCCAGACGCGCCCACGTGGTCCCACCAGGTCACCGCGCGGCGGTCGAACGAGGCGTCCGCGTCGCGGCCCGGGGAGCCGATGTCGTGGCCCGCCGAGAAGTGCTTGCCCGCGCCGGCCAGGACGATCACCTTCACGGCGTCGTCCGAGACGGCGCGGGTGAAGGCGTCGTCGAGGGCGTAGGTCATCGCCGAGTTCTGGGCGTTGCGGTACTCCGGCCGGTTCATCGTGACGATCGCGACCGGTCCACGCCGCTCGTAGGCGACCTCAGCCATCCTTTTCCTCCCGCAGCACTCGTTTCAGCACCTTGCCCGCCGGGTTGCGCGGCAGCTCCGCCCGGAGCGCCACCGAACGCGGCAGCTTGTAGTTCGCCAGGCTCTCCCGGCAGTGCGCCAGCAAATCCTCAGTGGACGGACGACGCCCCGGTCTCGGCACCACGTACGCGCGGCCGACCTCGCCCAGCCGCTCGTCGGGCACCCCGACGACCGCCGACTCCGCGACGTCCGGGTGCCAAGCCAGCACCTGCTCGACCTCGGCCGGGTAGACGTTGAACCCGCCGCAGACGTACATGTCCTTCAGCCGGTCGGTGATCCGCAGGTAGCCGCGCGGGTCCAGCTCGCCGACGTCGCCGGTGTGCAGCCAGCCGTCGGGGTCGATCGCCGACGCGGTGGCCTCCGGGTCGTCGAGGTAGCCCAGCATCACGTTCGGGCCGCGCAGCAGTACCTCGTCGCGGTCGCCGAGGCGCACCTCGAAGCCCGCCGTCGCGCGGCCGGCGAAGCGCGCGACCACCTCGGGCGGGTCGTCGGGGCGGCTCATCGTCGCGACCACGGCCTCGGTCAGCCCGTACGCGGTCAACACGGTCTCGAAGCCCAGTTCGGTACGCATCCGCTCGACCAGCGCGACCGGCACCGTCGCCGCGCCCGTGACGGCCAGGCGCAGGCTCGACAGGTCCGCGGCCGCGCGCTCCGGCGTGTCCAGCAGCACCTGGTAGATCGTCGGCGCGCCCGGCAGCACGCTGATCCGCTCGGTCTCGGCCAGCCGCAGCGTTTCGCGGGCTTCGAACACGCGCTGCGGCACGATCGTCGCGCCGGTCAGCACCGCGGCCAGTATCCCCGCCTTGTAACCGAAACTGTGGAAAAACGGGTTCACCACGAGATACCGGTCGCGCTCGGTCAGCGCGCCGCACGAAGCCCACGCAGCCGCGACGCCGAGCGCCTGCCGGTGCGAACTCATCGCCCCCTTGCTGCGGCCCGTGGTGCCCGAGGTGAAGAGGATGTCGCTGACGTCGTCCGGGGTGACCGTCGCGGTGAAGTCGTCGGAAAAGCCCTCCAGCGCGGACCATTCCGTGACCCCCGGGACCGGTTCCTCGGGACCTTCCACCGGCACCCGGAGCACCGTCGGCGGCAGCGAGCCGAGCGCGGAAAGCCGGTCGGTGCCGAGGAAACGGCCGGTGATCACCAGTGCCGACACACGCGCCCGGGTGAGGATGTCCTGCGTTTCGCGCGCGGTGAACCGGGTGCTGACCGGCACCAGCGTCGCGCCCGCGTACAGCGCGCCGAGGCCGGCGACCACCCAGTGCCACGTGTTGGGGGAGTTGACCGCGACCCGCGCGCCCGGCCGGATGCCTTGGGCTGCCAGGAAATTCGCGCACTGGCGTACCCGGCTGCGCAGCTGGGCCCAGGTCAGCCGCACGGCCCCGTCCACCACGGCTTCACCCGTGGGGTACCGCTGCGCGACCGCGTCCAGCGCCGCCGGAACGGTCGGCTCGGACAGCGACATCGCAGACCTCCCTAGCAAGTGCTTGGTAGGGTAACCTACCGACGAGCCCCGAGGCCAGAGGAGGAGCCGTGGACGACCCCCGCGCTGGATTCCGCACTGACTTCCGCGCTGACGTCCGGGCCTGGCTGGCCGAGCACCTGGACCGGGCGCTGAAGGGCCTCGGCGGGCCGGGCCGTGAGCACGAGGCCTTCGAGGAACGCCGGGCGTGGGAGCGAAAGCTGGGCGCCGCGGGCTGGAACGGCATCGGCTGGCCCGAGCACCATGGCGGCCGCGGCGCGACGCTCGCCGAGCAGGTCGTCTTCCACGAGGAGTACGCCCGCGCCGACGCCCCCGCGCGCGTCAGCCACCTCGGCCAGGAACTGCTCGGTCCCACGCTCATCGCGTTCGGCAGTGAGGCGCAGCAACGCCGGTTCCTGCCGAAGATCCTCGCCGTCGAAGAGCTGTGGTGCCAGGGTTATTCCGAGCCGGGCGCGGGGTCGGACCTCGCCGCGGTGTCGACCTCGGCGCGCCGGGAGGGCGGCGAGTGGGTGGTCACCGGGCAGAAGGTGTGGACCTCGCTCGCGCACGTCGCCGACTGGTGTTTTGTGCTGGCCCGCACCGAGCCCGGCTCGAAGCGCCACCACGGGCTCAGCTTCCTGCTCGTGCCGATGCGCCAGGACGGCGTCGACGTCCGGCCGATCCGGCAGCTCACCGGCACCGCCGAGTTCAACGAGGTCTTTTTCGACGGCGCCCGGACGACCGAGGTGGTCGGCGAGCCCGGCGACGGCTGGCGGGTCGCGATGGGGCTGCTCGGTTTCGAACGCGGGGTCGCCACGCTCGGCCAGCAGATCGGCTTCCGCCGTGAACTGGAGGCGCTGTGCCGGCTCGCCGGGGAAAGCGGCGCGGCGGAAGACCCGCACATCGCCGAACAGCTGAACCGCGCGTGGGTGGGGCTGGAAGTGCTGCGCGCGCACGCCGTCCGCACGCTCGGCGACAGCGGCCCCGGCGCGGCCAGCGTGGTCAAGCTCGTCTGGGCGGGCTGGCACCGGAGGCTGGGGGAGCTGGCCATGCTGGTGCGCGGTGCCGCCGGCCTCGTCACGCAGCCCGGTCTCGACACGCCGGGTGAACTCGACACGTGGCAACGGCTTTTCCTGTTCTCGCGCGCCGACACGATCTACGGCGGCTCCGACGAAATCCAGCGCAACGTCATCGCCGAGCGGGTGCTCGGCCTGCCGAGGGAGGCCCGTCCGTGATCAGTGTCGGAAAGTACCCCGAGGGCGCGAACCTGTTGCGGGACAAGGTCGTGGTGGTCACCGCGGCCGCCGGGACGGGCATCGGGTCCGCCGCCGCGAAGCGGTGCCTGGAGGAGGGCGCGCGGGTGGTCGTCAGTGACCGGCACGAGCGGCGCCTGCGGGAAACGGCCGAGGAGCTGGGCGGCGACGTCCACGCCGTCCCGTGCGACGTCACCCGCGAGGAAGACGTCCAGCGCCTCGTCGACAGCACGGTCGAGCACTTCGGCCGCCTCGACGTGCTGATCAACAACGCGGGCCTCGGCGGCACCTGCTCGTTGCTGGAGATGTCCGACGAGGAGTGGTCGCGGGTCCTCGACGTCACCCTGAACGGCACCTTCCGCGCCACCCGCGCCGCCCTGCGCCGGTTCGCCGAGCAGGGGACCGGCGGCGCGATCGTCAACAACGCGTCCGTGCTCGGCTGGCGCGCGCAGGCCGGGCAGGCGCACTACGCGGCGGCCAAGGCCGGGGTGATGGCGCTGACCCGGTGCGCCGCCGTGGACGCCGCCCCGTACGACGTGCGGGTCAACGCCGTGGCGCCGAGCCTGGCGATGCACCCGTTCCTGGCCAAGGTGACCAGCGACGAGGTGCTCGCCGAGCTGACCGCGCGCGAGGTGACGGGGAGGGCGGCGAAACCGTGGGAGGTGGCGAATGTGATGGTGTTCCTCGCCAGTGAGTACGCCTCGTACCTCACCGGCGAGGTCGTGTCCGTGAGTGCCCAGCATGCGTGAGGTCGCCTCAGTGAGCCCAGTCGTGAAAAACGCCCCCGGATCCCGGCGCGCCGAACTGCTGGCGCTGGCCGCGCGGCTGTTCGCCGACCGCGGCTACGTGTCCACGACCGTCCGCGACATCGCCGACGCCGCCGGCATCCTGTCCGGCAGCCTCTACCACCACTTCGACTCGAAGGAGTCGATGGCCGACGAGATCCTGACCGGCTTCCTGGACGAGCTTTTCGGCGCGTACGGCGAAATCGTCGGCCAGGGCCTGCCGCCGCGCGAGACGCTGGAGGCGGTGGTCGTCGCGTCGTTCGAGTCCATCCACCGGCGCCCGGCCGAGGTCGCGATCTACCAGAGCGAGGCCAAGCACCTGATGTCGCTGCCGCGTTTCGCCTACCTCAACGACCGCAACGCCGAGTTCCGCAAGCTGTGGAACGGGATCCTCACCGACGGGGTCGCGGCGGGCGTGTTCCGGCCGGACCTCGACGTCGAGCTGGTCTACCGGTTCATCCGCGACACGGTGTGGGTCGCGGTCCGCTGGTACAACCCGGACGGCGCGCTGTCCGCCCACGACGTCGCCGAGCAGTACCTGGGCATCCTGCTGGAGGGCATCGCCGTGCCGGCCGGGAAACCCGGCAGTACACCGAAACGGAGGAGCCGTGGCTGAGGCCTATGTGCTGGACGCCGTCCGAACCCCCGTCGGCCGCCGCGGCGGCGCGCTCGGCGGGGTGCACCCGGCGGACCTGGGCGCGCACGTGATCCGCGCGGTCGTCGAACGCGCGGGGGTGGACCCGGCGCTGGTGGACGACGTGATCCTCGGCTGCGTCGACACGCTCGGCCCGCAGTCGGGCAACCTCGCGCGTACCGCGTGGCTCGCCGCCGGGTTCCCGAACCACGTGCCGGGCGCGACCGTGGACCGCCAATGCGGCTCCAGCCAGCAGGCCGTGCACTTCGCCGCGCAGGCCGTGCTCAGCGGCACGGCGGACCTGGTGCTGGCCGGGGGAGTGCAGAACATGACGGCCGTCCCGATCAGCGCGGCGATGCTGGCCGGGCGCGAATATGGCTTCCCTGACCCGTTTTCCGGTTCGAAGGGCTGGCAGGAGCGCTACGGCGGGGTGGAGGTCTCGCAGTTCGCCAGCGCGGACATGATCGCCGCGCACTGGGACATCTCCCGCGTCGCGATGGAGGAGTTCGCGCTGCGTAGCCACGAGCGTGCGCTGGACGCCATCGCCCACGGCCGCTTCGACGCCGAAATCGCACCATTCGGTGAATTCCGCACTGATGAGGGGCCCCGGCCCGACACCAGCCTCGAGCGGATGGCCGCGCTGAAGCCGTTGAGCGAGGGCTCGCGGATCACCGCGGCGGTCGCGAGCCAGATCTCCGACGGCGCCAGCGCTACTCTGCTTGCGTCCGAAGCGTTCGTGCAGGAGCACGGGCTCAAGCCGCGCGCCCGGATCCACCATTTGTCGGTGCGCGCCGCCGATCCGGTGTGGATGCTCACCGGCCCGATCCCCGCGACCGCGCACGCGTTGCGCAAGACCGGGCTGACGATCGGTGACATCGATCTGTTCGAGGTCAATGAGGCGTTCGCGAGCGTGGTGCTCGCCTGGCTCGACGAGACCGGCGCGGACCCGGGCCGGGTGAACGTCAACGGCGGCGGCATCGCGCTCGGCCACCCCATCGGCGCGTCCGGCACGAAGCTGTTCGCCACACTGCTGCACGAACTGGAACGCCGCGGTGGCCGGTACGGCCTGCAGACCATGTGCGAAGGCGGCGGCACCGCGAACGTCACGATCATCGAGCGGCTCTGACTGCTCGTGAGTGTTTATGACGGTTCTAACCGGCATAAACACTCACGAGCGTTGACGGGGCCGGTCACCACACCGCCAGCCGCGGGGGCGGTGTGGTGACCGGTGCGGGGGACGTGACCGCCGCGCGCGGCCTCGCCCCGGATTCAGCCCACCGGCTCGGACGACCAGGACGGCATCGATCCGGTGGGCGCGTCGGAGGCGAACTGGCTCTCGAACTCGGCCTCGAACTCGGCAGTGCCGATGCGCGGCCCGTCCAGCGAGCTGTGCTCCAGACCCGGGTTGAACGGCAGCTCGAACTCGGTGTTGAACCCACCGTCGTTGAACCCACCGTCGAAGCCACGCTCGAAGTCGCCGGGCTCGTCGACCGCGGTGTACTCGGGCACCGGCAGCCGCCGCTCGAGTTCGGCGGTCCAGTGGAGCATCGCGCGCGGTTTGTCCCAGCCGCAGATGCCGACGAGTTCGCCGCCGCGCAGGTACCCCGTGATGCCGCCGGCCAGCGGGACGGTGTCGTCGCCGAGCGCGGGCAGACCCGCTGTCTGCAAGCGCACGTCGTAAAGCGACGACCAGGCCCGTGGCAGCGGCGTGAACGGCTCGGCCGAGGACCGGCCCGCCAGCAGGTTTTCCGCCGCCGCGCGCGCCGACTCCACCGCGTTGATCCAGTGCTCGACGCGACGGGGGACCTCGTCGAAGCGCAGGTTCGGCCAGCGCGCGAGGTCCCCGGCGACCACGACGTCGGCCGCGCCCTCGGCGAACAGCGCCGGATCGCACAGCACGCCGTCGGAGGTGTCGAGACCGGAGCCGCGCAGGTAGTCGACGGCCGGGACACTGCCGATCGCCAGCACTACCACACTCGCCACGAGGAGCTTGTTGTTCGTCAGATGCAGCCCGACGGCCTCCTTGGTGCTGATCCAGTGCCGCACCTCGGTTCTCATCGACAGCCTCGCGCGGTGCTGCCGGTGCAGGTTCGCCACGCCGCTCGAGATGCGCTCGCCGAAGCGGTGCAACGGCGCGCTGCTGTCGCTGACCAGCGTCACGTCGCGGCCGAGGTGCCGCATGCTCGCGGTGAACTCGCAGCCGATCAGGCCGCTGCCGATGACCACCGCGGGCTTGCTGCTCGCGTCCAGGCAGCGGCGCACGGCGATCGAGTCCTCGATCGTGCGCAGCACCCGCACCCGCGGGTCGTAGCGCGGCGAGCCGGGCAGGTGCCGCGGCACGACGCCGGTGGCCAGGATCAGCCCGTCGTACCAGAGCGGCTCGCCGCCGGGCAGGTGCACGACCCGCTCGACGGTGTCGAGCCAGGTGGCCCGGGTGCCGAGCCGCCAGTGCACGTCCAGGTCGCGGTAGGCCCGCAACGACACGTCGTTCGGCCGCACCGCGCCGGTCACCAGCTGTTTCGACACCATCGGCCGGTGGTACGGGCGGCGGGGCTCGTCGCCCACCAGCACGATCTCGCCGTCGAAGCCGATTTCCCGCAGCCGTTCCGCGGAGCGCAGGCCGGCCACACCGGCCCCGGCGATGACGATCCGGTCGCCGTCAGCCATCGAAATCCCCTCTCAGTACGACAGCCTGGGCCGGGCAGACCCGGGCGGCGGCGATCGCCTGGTCCAGGTCGTCCGCGCCGAGCAGGCGCTTGCGGAAGTGGAGCCGGCCGTCCTGGCCGAGTTCGAAGAGCCGGGGCGCGTCGGCCGCGCAGATCCCGTACAGCTCGCAACGGTCGTGGTCGACGCTGACGCGGGGGCCGCCGCCGGGGCGCTTCATGCGACCTGCTCCTCGACGAGGCCGATCCGCTCCAGCGTCCGCGGCGGCAGGAACCGGAGCAGGGTCAGCGTGAGGGCGGGCACGGCCAGCGTGATGCCGCCGAGCCAGACCACCGACAGGTTCCCGTTCGCGACCGCGCCGAAGAACGCGTGCAGCGCGGTGAGCGCGACGGCCGGGTAGGCGAGCCGGTGCAGCCACAGCCAGCGGCGGTAGGACGTCCACCGCCGGACGCACGCGGTGAGCGCGATGGCCAGCATCAGCTCCAGCCCGACGATCCCGAACGTGTGCCGGGCGAGCGTGCCCGGCATGAACGGGATGCTCAGGTAGGCCAGTGAGAACGGGTTCACGGTGAGGTACAGGAAAGTCAGCGCGTGCAGGGTGCCGAACGCCAGCGTCAGCGTGGCGAGCACCATGTGCCCGCTGCGCAGGGCTTTGCGGCCGGTGACCGAGCGCACCCAGCCGGTGGCGGTGAGCACGCCCCAGCTGAGCGTGAGGCACATGAACGCGTAAGAGAGCCGGGCGGAGAGGGCGGTGACGCCCCGGGCAGCGGTGTCGGTGCTTTGCTGCGCGAGGGTGGTCACCGCCTGGTGGAAGGCGTCAACCATGGCTTTCTCCTGATTTCGGGCGAAGCCGGCGGCCGGACTTCACGTAGCGCACCCCGAACGTCGTGGCGCCGCCGAGCAGCAGGGCCACGACCGCGGCGGTGAGGAGGTCGGTGGTGCGCAGGTCGAGGGCGGCGCCCGCGGGGGCCGCGGTGGTGGACCCGGCCGACTGCGGCAGCGCGGGGTAGTCGACGAGCCCGGTGCTTTCGAGCAACGTCATGTGCCGCAGCACGGCCTGGTTGGCGACGGTGGCGTAGTTGCGGATCTCCGGATTGCGCGTGCCGGCGCGGACCGACGCGATGATGGCGAACACCTGGCCGTGGGCCGCGCGCAGCCGGTTGGCGAAGATGCGGTCGAAATCCTGCTGCGTGGCCGCGTTCTGCAGTTCCTTGAGCCAGCCTTGTTGCTCGGCCGAGGGCTCGTTCGGCAGAGCGACGCCGAGTTTGGCAGCCAGCTGCCGGGTCAGCACGTCGATCCGGCCGTGGTCGACCATCAACGCTTCGCCGACTGCTTTCACCTGAGGACTGGTGCCGCGGGTCTCGGCCCACAGGCCGGCCGGCATCTCCCAGAGACCGGCCTGGCGCACCTTCGTGAGCAGCAGCCGGTCACCCGCGTCGATACCGGGTGGTGCGCCTGTGCCTTGGGCGAACGCGGGGGCGGGCCACAGCAGTGCGAGCACGCCGAACGCGACGAACAGCACTCTGGCGAGGCGGGCGGGGCGGGGCGGTTCCGGGTCGGGGGACGGGTCAGATCCGGAAGGCATCGGCCCGCCAGGTGTCCGTGGTGGTCTGGATCTTGTGGCCTTCGGGGGTCAGCGGGAACCAGGCGCCGTCCTTGCCCTGGCCCGCGGTCTCACCCGGCATCCGGTCGCCGGTGAAGCGGTACAGCGGCCAGCCGCCGAGGGTCACCTGGTCCGTGCCGTCACGCCGGGTGACGCTGCCGACCAGTTTCCGGTCGATACCGGTGAGAGAGACTTCGCTGCTCGCGCGGACTGGCTGCCATTTCTGCGCGCACGCATTGTCACAGGCGGAGCGGGAGGGTGCGGAGCTGTCGCGGTCGTAGCGGTACACGGTGAACCCGCTGCCGTCGACCACCATCGGGCCGAGGTCGAAGGGGCGGGCGGCGCGCAGGGCGGTCTGGGCCGGATCCATGGCGTCGTCGGGCATCTGCATGCTCATCGAGGCGGGGGCGGTGCCGGACGCGGGATGGCCGCCGCCGGACTGACATGCGGTCAATACAACAAAAGCGGCCAGGCCGGCGGCGGTCGGGGCCGCCGCGCGGATCAAGCGGTTCACGGCTTCCTCCAGGGGGCGGAACCGCGCCTCGTCGCCGGGGGAAACGACGGGAAAAGGGCGCAGTTGATCCACTGTGGACAGTAAGCCCAAGGTGAATGCGGTGCGTTGCGGGGGGACAACGCTTGTCGGGGGTCTTCGAGGGGGGATACGGACACGGACCGGAAACGGTTCAAAAAAGTTTTGGTGACCGTGGCCGCGATTTTGGTACTGGACGTAGCGGTCGGTGCGCACAAAGATGTGCGGCGTGGGACGGCACAATCGCACGCTGCGCCTTACGGACGATCATGAAAACGAATCACGCGGTCATCACGAAGACCTGGCAAAAGCGCTGTACCAAGAGTTCGGCGGAGCCCTGATGGGGTTCGCGCTGGGCCTGACCGGGCACGACCGCCAATGGGCCGAGGATGTGGTGCAGGAGACGCTGATCAAGGCATGGCGGAACGCGGACAAGCTCGACCGCCGTCCGGCGATGCTGCGGGCCTGGCTCTTCACTGTGGCCCGGCGTACGGTCATCGACGGCTGGCGCAGCCGCAGTGTGCGGCCGCAGGAGCTCGCGGAGATCGAGTCCGACGCCATCGTGCTGCCCGACGAGTCGGACAAGACGGTGGCCGCCATGATCATTTATGCCGCGCTGCAAGGACTGTCTCCCGAACAGCGGGAGGCGGTGCAGCAGACCTACCTGAAGGACCGCACGGTGAACGAGGTCGCGGCCGCGCTGGGTGTGCCGCCGGGCACCGTGAAGTCGCGGATCCACCACGCCGTCCGCGCACTGCGGAAGGCGCTGCGTTAAATGCGGACCGGGGCTGCCCACACCGACATCGCCGCCTATGTGCTCGGCGTGCTCGGTGAGGCCGACAGCGCGCGGTTCGAGGAACACCTGATGGGCTGCCCGGACTGCCAGCTGGACCTGGTCGAGCTGTACCGGCTGCCCGACGTGCTCGACCTGGTGAAGAAGAACTGGCCGGATCCGCCGGTACCCGCGCCCGGCGGCCGCGCACTGGCCCCCGGGCCGCGGGTGCTGCGGACGCTGATGGCCGAAGCGAAGCGGAAGCGACGGCACCGTGTCGTGCTGCTCGCCGCTGCCGCGGTCCTCGTGGTGGCCGGTCCGGTCGTCACGCTCGCGGTGCGCCCGGCCGACGCGGCTGGGCCTTCGGTGAGCATTGCCGCTCCGACAGCCGTGCCGCCGCCGTCGGTATCCCCGACCGCGGCATCCCGGAACACAGAGTCTCCGACCGCAGTATCTCCGACCGCGGTGTCCCCGAGCGTGGAGTCCCTGTCCGTGCCCGGCGGCGGACCCTCGTCCGGCCGGACCGGCGGCGGATTCGTGGTGACCGCGCGCGTGACCGTGACCCCGCAGGAGTGGGGCAGCTCCGTCGACCTCGAGCTGGGCGGCGTCGCCGGTCCCACCGACTGCGAGCTGTTCGCCGTCGCGTCCGACGGGGCCATCCGCACCGTCGTCGGCTGGTCCGTGCCGGCGAAGGGTTACGGCATCCCGGGCTCGCCGGCCCCGCTGCACATCACGGGCGGAACTTACTTGGCAGACAAGGACATCAGGCGCTTCGAGGTGCGTTCGGCCGACGGTACGTTGCTCGCCGCGATCACCCGCTGAGCGAAATCCCTGATCGCACAAGGGTTTTCGGTCTGGCGAGCCGGTATCCGGCCGCCGGTTCGTGATAACGAACGGATAACGCGCAGATCTCATTGTGAACCGTCTGCGCTCTCTGGCCGTATTACCCAGTGCCGGCACCGGAAACTTCCGGTTTCCCTCCCCGGGTGCCGTGCGTATCGACCTCGAATTGTCGGTAGTTCCGGTCCGGGCCGCGGCCGGTTTCGGCGCGCCCGGCGAAACGAACGAGGTGAGCAGCTTCATGACTCGTGATCTTTCACGCCATCGTCCGGCGAAACGGACGAAGATCATCACCGGCGCGCTCGGCCTGGCGGTCGCCGTCGGCGCGCTGACGGTGATCGCCACGTCGGGCCGGCCGGGCCAGGCGGGCGCGGACCCGGCCGACAAGTCGTTCTTCTTGGACATCACCAAGGTTCCCCGCGGGGCGAACGTCGGCCGGAACCAGAACCGGGGCGCCCGCGGCACCTTCACCGTCGACTGTGGACGGAACGAGAACGGCCACTTCAACCCGGACAACTTCATCGCCCAGCCCGGCGTCCGCAACGGTGCCCAGCACCTGCACGACTACGTCGGGAACCTCTCCACCAACGCCGACTCGACCAACGAGAGCCTGGCGAAGGCCGGCACCACCTGCAAGAACGGTGACAAGTCCACTTACTACTGGCCGGTGGTCCGGATCGACACCAACGACGCCAACGGTGCTTCCGCCGATGCCGCGCCCAGTACCGCCGCTTCCAGTACCGCCGCCTCGAGTACCGCCGCTTCGACTGACCCAGCTTCCGCTGCCCCCACTTCGACTGACCCAGCTTCTGCCGCCCCCACTTCCACCGCCGCCACTTCGACTGGCCCCGCTTCCACCGACGCAGCCGCCGGTGAGAACCCGGCCGCGCCGCAGGGCCAGAACGTCGCCGCCGACCGGGCGGCCGCCGCGAAGGACGCGGCCCAGCCGCACATCGACTGCCCGGACGTCGCGAGCACGCTGCCCGAGGTGCCCGACGCCGCGCTGGACCAGGTGAACACCGAACTCGACGCCATGGACGCCCAAGTCGACCAAGCCGATCAGAAGGTGGCGCAGGGCCAGGCTCCGGCGGCAGTGCTGGATCAGGTGAAGGGCGAGCGTGCCGCCTCGCTGGGCAAGATCTCGGACGAGATGGCCAAGCAGGGCGCGAAACCCGGCGACACCACGGCGTTGACCACGTGTGCGGTGCAGGATCAGCAGAGCGCGGGCCTCGACAACGGTGGCGCCAACAGTGATGGCAGCCAGGGCGAGAGCGCCGCGCAACAACAGCAGAAGCAGGACAACGGCGCCGCGGCCGCACTGCCGGGCGTGAACGGTCAGAACGAGGTGGCCGGCAACGACGGCGACATCCAGCGGGTGGTGTCCGCGAAGCTGTCGTTCGGCAGCGGCGGCGCCCGCAAGGTCGTGGCCATGCCCCGGTTCCTGCGCGTGCTTTACGGCGACGCCAAGGAAGGCGCGAACGGCCCGGCGAACGCCAAGGCGAGCTGGACCTGCACCGGTTTCGAAGGCCGGCTCACCGACCACTACCCGATCTGCCCGCGGGGCAGCAACGTCGAGCGGATCCACGCGTTCCCGAACTGCTGGGACGGCAAGGACATCGACAGCGCGAACCACCGGACGCACATCGTCTTCGCGGACGCCAACGGCACCTGCAAGGCCGGCTTCAAGGCCGTGCCGCAGCTGAAGATCACCCTCGTGTACAAGATCCCGCACGACGTCCAGGTCAAGGGACAGTACAAAGTGGACTCTTTCCCCGAGGAGAAGCACAACCCGCGCTCGGACCACGACGACTTCGCCAACGTGATGTCCCAGTCGCAGATGAACCGGGTGGTCTCCTGCATCAACACCGGAAAACGCTGCCAGAACTAGG
>DASXYS010000013.1:0-5135 GCA_036502365.1 Amycolatopsis sp. | reverse complement strand
CCCTCGGCGATCGACGCGGTGTCCCACCGGCCGCGGTCCTGCTCGGCGAGCGGCACCAGGCTGCCGTCGGGCGCGATCCGCCCGGCACGCCGGGCGTGGTGGATCAGCATGAGGGCCAGCAGTCCCGCGACCTCGGGGTGGTCGAGCGAGGCCGCGAGCTGCCGGGTCAGCCGGATGGCCTCGGCGGCCAGGTCGACCTCGCCGGAGTAGCCCTCGTTGAAGACCAGGTACAGCACGCGCAGCACGGTGGCGGCGTCGCCCGGCTGGTCGAACCGCACGCCGGAGACGGTCCGCTTGGCCCGGCTGATGCGCTGCGCCATGGTCGCCTCCGGCACCAGGTAGGCCTGGGCGATCTGGCGGGTGGTCAGCCCGCCGACGGCGCGCAACGTGAGCGCGACCGCCGACGAGGGCGTCAGCGACGGGTGGGCGCAAAGGAAGTAGAGCTGGAGCGTGTCGTCCACTCCGGACACCGGCGCCGGCGCCTCGTCAACGACGTCCTCACGCCGTCGACGGGCGGCGTCGGCCCGGGTCGCGTCGAGGAACCGGCGCCAGGCCACGGTGACCAGCCAGCCCTTCGGGTCCCGCGGCGGGTCCTCGGGCCAGACGCGGACCGCCTCGACCAGCGCGTCCTGCACGGCATCCTCGGCCGCCGCGAAATCGGCTCCGCGGCGGACGAGGATGCCGAGCACACCCGGTGTGAGGCTCCGGAGCAGGGCCTCGTCCATGCTCACGTCACTCCGTGATGGTGGGCGGCTCGGTCAGGAACGGGCGCAGCTCGAGCCATTCGTGCAGCGGCTTCCCGCCTTGCCCCGGCGCGGCCGACAGCTCCCCGGCCAGCTCGAGGGCGCGCTTGTAGCTGTCGACGTCGATCACCATCCAGCCGGCGATCAGGTCCTTGGTCTCGGCGAACGGGCCGTCGGTGACCGGCGGGCGCCCCTCGCCGTCGTACCGGACGAACGTCCCCCCGGGGGCGAGCGCCTGTCCTTCGACGAACTCGCCGGTTCCCTCGAGCTTGGTCGCGAAGTCACGCATGTACTGCATGTGCGCCGAAATCTCGTCCGGCGTCCACCGGTCCATGGGCACGGTGCTGACCGGCTCCGGCCCGCCGCGGTAGTGCTTGAGCAACAGGTACTTCGCCATCGTGGTCTCCTCGATGCTGGTGCGACCCATTCTGGTCACGTTCGCAGCAGGGACGGAGCCGGACCCGGGTTCTCGACATCACCGGGGAAAGAAACTTCTACCGCTTTCGGCCGACGACTCCGGCGACGCAGCGGGCCGACTCGCTCAGCGGGATCAGCCGCGGGCCGTCCGGCCACCACTCGTCGGCGACCGAGAGGCCGGGGCCGGAAGTCGCGTTCGGGGGCAGCAGCTCCAGGCCGGGCAGCATCGCCTCGATCTCCACCTTGGTGCGGAAGCGGCCGGCGCCCAGCGGGCCGGACACCAGGATCTCCTCGATCCGCTTGGCGACCGCGGTCAGCTCCTCGACCTCGGGGTCGTAGAAGTGCGCCAGCGCCACGAACGAACCCGGCGCGAGCACGTCGATGTACTGGCGCATCACCTCGACCGCGCCGTCGCCCTCGTAGTGGTGCATGGTGCCGATGTGCAGCAGGCCGAGTGGCTGCGAGAAATCGATGTACTCCCGCACGGTCTCGTTTTCCAGCACCTGCGACGGCTCGAAGATGTCCGCCTCGACCATGTGCGTGAAGTCGTTCTCGGCCAGCAGGGCGCGGCCGTGCGCGAGCACCACCGGGTCGTTGTCCACGTACACCACGTGCGCGTCGCGGTGCGAGCGCTGCACGATCTGGTGGGTGTTCTCGGCCGTCGGCAGGCCGGAGCCGCAGTCGAGGAACTGCCGGATGTCGGTCTGGTTGGCCAGCATGCGCAGCGCGCGGTTGTGGAAGCCGCGGTTGCCGCGCGCGATGTGCACGGCTTCGGGCACGGCCGCGCTGATCTTGTCCATGACCGCGCGGTCGACCTCGTAGTAGTGGTTGCCACCGAGGAATCCGTCGTAGATCCGCGCGACACTCGGCCGGTGGGGATCCACGCCGACCGGGACCTGGCTGGGCGAGAGCGTGGACGGCGGAGCGGTGGACATGGCGACCTCACCAGGCGGGCTCGGGGGCGGCATCGGCCCACTCAGCGTAGTACTCGAGCACCCGACGGTTACGCCAGGTCGCCCATTCAGCGGCCCCGCGGCGCAAGACCTGCGGTTTCCCCGTCACCGGAGATCACCCGTGACGGCCCGGCGGGTTCTGCTGGTCGCTCCACTCCTGGATGTAGGAGTTGACGGCCGAGCTGAAGTAGTCGGCCAGCGGGTCGTCCGAAGTGGTCTTGGCGGCGGGGCCGCCGCCCGGGGCCTTGCTCGGGGCGCGCCGCGCTTCGGTGGTGCGCACGGCCGAGTGCGAAACCTGGTCGAGCGCGACTGGCGGCTCCGTGCTCGCGCTCAGCGTGGTGACCGCGGGCGGCGCGCTCGACGACGACGGCGCGGCAGGGACTTCTGCGGGCTTCCCCGCCGTCCCGTTCACCGGGGCGGGCCACAGCGCCCACGTGCCGAGGCCGGCCAGCGCCACCACCGCGGCACCGGCGATCACGAGGCGCCGGGCCGGCCGCCGCCCGGTCGACGGGGGTGCGGTCGTGGGTCGCCCGGCGGGTTCCGGCGCGCTCATCAACGCGTCCAGTTCCGCGGGCAGCTCGCCGACGACGGGCTGGGGCGGGGTCGAAGGGCCGTCGGGCGGTGGCTCTTCGCCGGGGATGCGCGGCATCGGGGCCGTCATCGACAGGCTCACCAGTTTCGCGACCGAATCCAGATCATCGCGGTCGCTGTTGTCACTACGGTCACTGTTGTCGCCGGGCTCCGTGTGAGCCATGCAGACCTCCACCCTGCCGGGACCGCGGGCTCCCGCGGCGCATCCGGCCGCCGGATCCTATGAACCCCGGCCGATCTTGTAAACCCGCCCCCCTCCGGCCGCGCCGGCGCCGGGCTCGCGGGCGCGGCCGAACGGACCGGAATCGGCCGTCCGGCGGCGGAAATCCACCCGTCCAGGCGGGCGAATCGACGCTTGAACCCCGGCGGGGCGGGTACTCCCCCGCCCATGACAGCTGACGTGGCCGTAGTCGGGCAGATCGCGCGAGACCTGATAGTGCTCGTTTCCGGCAGACCCGGCGGCGCGCCCGCGCCCGCGCGGGAGCGCCGCGAGCTGATCGGCGGGAAGGGCGCCACCATCGCGGTCGGGCTCGCGCAGCTCGGCGCTTCGGTCGGGCTGCTCGGGGTGGTGGGCGACGACGAGCCGGGCGGGCGGCTGCTGCGCCAGGCCGGGGACGGCGGC
This sequence comes from Amycolatopsis sp., assembly GCA_036502365.1. Taxonomy (GTDB): domain Bacteria; phylum Actinomycetota; class Actinomycetes; order Mycobacteriales; family Pseudonocardiaceae; genus Amycolatopsis. Next base: position 1,809 of record DASXYS010000013.1, on the reverse strand, counting down.
GTCGACACCGGCTGGGTGGTCCGGCGGCTGGGCACCGCGACCGGGCTGATCGTCGACGTGCTCGGCGAAGACGGCCGGTGGCGCTACCTCGAAGAGTTGCCGCGCGCCGTCCGGCTGACTCCGCGCGACGTCGCCGCCGCCCGCCCGTTGCTGACCTCCGCCGGGACCGTGGTGATCCAGCCGCAGCAACCAGCCGACGCGACGCTCGCCGCCGCGGAGTGCGCACGGGACGCGGGAAGGCGCGTGGTGCTCGACGGCCACCCGGGCGAAGACCCGCTGACGCGCGCCCGGCTGCTCGCCGCGACCGACGTCCTCCACCTCGACCGCGCGGAGGGCCCGCTGCTGGCCGGTTTTCCGCTCGACACCGTGGAAGCCGGGCTGCGGGCAGCCGACGAGCTGCTCCGGCTCGGCCCCGCATTGGTCGTGCTGGACCTCGGGGATCCCGGCTGCCTGTTCGTCTGGGCGGACCAGCACCTGCTCCTGCCGCATCCGGGCGGACCGCCGTCCGACGCCGCCGCGTTCACCGCCGCCCTCGCTTGGGGTCTGACACGCGGCCAGGGCCCCCGCCGCGCGGCACGTCTGGCTGTCGCCGCGTCGGGGGTCGCCGTCTCCCATCCCGGCGGCCGCCCGGACCTGACCTCCGAGGCGCTGGCCGGCCGGCTCGCGGAGCTGGACCGGCATTTCGCGCCGGCGCGCTGAACCGGCCCCTGTCCCGGGACCCCTCCCGGCGCTGCCTGCCTAACCTCACCCGCATCGGTGAGCGGAAGGAACCGGCATGCGGGTCAGGGGCCAGGCCGTCGCGGCGGTGGTACTGCTGGGTTTCTCGGCGGCGGCGTGCACCACGGGCGGCCACGCGCTGCCGGCGTCGCTGCCCTCCGTGCCCGCCGCGACGCGGGCGCTGGTCGGCTGGTCGGTGGCCGTGTGCGCGGCCGCGAGGGCGGCCGACAGCCTGCGTTCCGGGATCGACGACGTCAACCGCACCGCCGCGGACCCCGACCAGGCGGACTTCCTCGACTCGAGCATCGACTCCTACCTCAGCCAGACCGGCTCCGGCATCGACCAGGTCCGCGGGCAGCTGAAGGACATCCCGCCGGCCGGGGTCAAGGGCGCGGACGCGTACGTCGCCTCGCTCGGCAAAGCCTTGGGGGAACTGCAAAAGAAGGTACCCGCGACCACGGCCAAGCAGCCGCTGGCGAAGGCTCGTGAAGTCGCCGCCGCGGCCACGGCGCTCGAGCCGACGACGGCGGACCTGCTGAAGGCGGTGCGGGGTGACGCCAAGCTGAACGCGTCGTTCAACGTCGCGCCGGGCTGCTCGCCGGTGCGCCAGTTCGGCCCGGTCGACGCGGCCTCGCCCACGCCGGCGCTGGTCGCCTGGTCGGACACGATGTGCACGGCCACCGCGTCCGTGGCCTCGCTGCGCGCCCAGAAGCTGGGCGACACCACCAGTGACGACCCGCGGTTCGCCGGGTTCGGCGGGTTCGAGCTGGGTAACTTCATCGGCGGGGCCGGCCGCCAGGTCGGGCAGCTGACCGGCACCCTCACCCCGCTCGCGCCGACCGGGGTCAAGGAGGCCGACGCGTATCGGGCCGGCCTGCTCGCGGCGTTGCAGGCAGTGGCGCCGAAACTCCCCTCGACGCAAGGCCAGGCCGGGGCCGATCTGTCGTTCCAGCCGGTGGACCAGCTCAAACCCCAGGCCCAGCAGGTGATCGACGTGCTCGCGACAATCACGATGCCGTCCCCCGACCTGCCGGCGGCCGTCGCGCGCAGCAAGGTGCTGGCGAATTCCTACGACGTCGCGCCGAACTGCCG
>DASXYS010000012.1:0-8891 GCA_036502365.1 Amycolatopsis sp. | reverse complement strand
TCGGCGGCCACGTACGCGGTGCCTTCCGAGCTGGTGTACTTCAGCACCGAAGCGCCGTTGACGGTGCTCTTCTCGCCGCCGCTGAAGGTCGTCGTGCCGAGCGCGCCGACGGTGTTGTCGACGAAGGTGGTGTAGTCCAGGAACTCCTTGAACGCGTCGCCGATGCCGGCGCCGATCTGGGAGGTCGACGGGACCCACTTGTCCTTGAGCTGCGGCACCACGCTGGAGGAGGCCGGGATCCCGGCCTCCTTGATCAGCGAGTCGGTGAACCGGAAGTAGTACTTGTCCTTGATGCGCAGGACCGGCACCGCGACGCCGTCCTTGTCGACCGTGCCACTTGCGCCATCCTTGCTGAGCTTCAGGTCGAGCTTCACGGTGCCCGCGTCCGAGACGCTGCCCGAGACGTGCACCGCGGTGGCCTGCTTCGCGGCTTCGCTCACCGCGGTGCCGACCTTCGACGCTTCCAGCACGGCCGGGGCGGCGGACGACGAGGCGGCGGCCGGGGCGGGGGCCGCCGTCCCGTTGGTGGGCGAGCCGGCGCACGCCGTGCAGAGGACGGCGAGGGCTCCGGCAGCGGCGAGCGCGCCCGGGCGTAGACGGATCATGTGCGGAAATCCATTCGTGAAAGCCCAGGTACACCCCCGGGACCCGATCGAGTATCGCCCATAACGGTGATTCGTTACCGATCGGCCGCACTGAGGGTGATCACGGGGGCGTTCTCCACCCCTTCGGCCTGCCGGGTGGAGACGGTTCTCCACCCGGGATACGGCCTCGGGCGCACGACTCGCGCGACCCGGATCCCTAGCGTTGTCGGCATGACGGGGACACCAGGGATCGCGATCATCCGAAAAGGACAGTCGCCGGGGTGCGGGCCCGTGGAAACCACCGAGCGAAGGGGAATTCCCGTGGTTGAGACCACCGACACGGTAGTGGGGCGCACCGAGGGCACGGCGGGCCGGTCGCTCCGGAACCCGGCGACCAAGGCCATACTGAGGACCTTCTTCTGGGACTTCGGCCCGCCGGTGATCGTGTACTTCCTCGCGCAGCTGTTCGGGGCGAGCACCTACGTCGCCCTGCTGGCCGGCACGGTGGCGTCGGGGGCGCGGGTGGTCTGGGTCGCGGCCCGGCAGCGGCAGCTCGACCCGTTCGCGCTGTTCCTGCTGGTCATGTTCGGCCTGGGCCTGCTCCTGACCTTCGTGACCGGGGACGTCCGCTTCATGCTGGCCAAGGACTCGGCCACGTCGGCCTTCACCGGGCTGATCATGGTGGGCAGCTGCGTGATCGGCCGCCCGCTCGTCTACTACGCGGCGAAGCGGATAGCCGTGTCGGCGGGGCGGCAGGCGGAGTTCGCCGCGACCGCGCAGACCCGGCCGATGCGCCGGCGCTGGCGCCGCATCTCCCTGGTCTGGGGATTCGGGCTGCTTGCCGAGTCCGCCCTCCGGATCCTGGGCATCTACGTGCTGCCGCTGAACCTCGCGGCCGACCTCTCGCAGGTGCTGCAGATCGGCGTCATCGCCGCGCTGCTGTTCTGGACCGTTCGCTCGGCCAAGCGGCCGATCCCGGCCGCGCGCTGACCCGGCCCCACCCACTCACCGAAGACGGAGCGAAGAAATGAACGGAACCCTGCAAGTGGTGCTGATCATCGCGGTGATCGCCTACGTGCTGATCCGGCGGCTGGCCGGGGAGCCGGCCGAGGCCAAGCGGATGCTGATCCTGCCGGCGGTCCTGACCGTCGTCGGCATCGCGAACCTCGACGACCTGACCCACTCCGGCACGGCGCTCCTGTTCCTCATCGGGACGCTGCTGATCAGCATGGTCCTCGGGGCCCTGCGCGGCGCCAGCATCAGGCTTTCGCGGCGTGAGGGCATCGTCTTCATGCGCTACACCTGGGTGACCGTCGCGCTCTGGGCCGCCAACATCGCGGTGAAGTTCGGCGGGAACCTGCTGCTCGGCGCGATCGACAAGAGCGGCGCGGCGGTCCTCGGCAATACGGTTCTCCTGACGGTGGGCGTCGGCATGCTGCTGGAGGGCGTGGTGGTGCTGGGCCGGGCGCTGCGCAGTGGCGAGCAGGTCATCTGGGCCCAGGGCCGGGACGGTGCGCCGCATCGGACCTCGCCCTGGCTCGACGACCTCCAGCGGCAGTTTTCCCGCCGCGGCCGAGGCTGACGAGCCCACCCGGCGGGGCGGGGCCCGGTCGTTAGGCTGTGAAACGACCGAGACGAGATCGAGGACGGCCATGGAGCAGGTGCGGACGCCGCGGGCGCGGCTGGGCCGGAGCACCGAGGACCTGCTCCGGCCGTTCGTCCTCACCGCGCTGGTCCTGATCACCTCGCTCCAGTTCGCCACCCGCCAGCTGGTTTCCCCGGCGCTCGCGGTCACGCTGTTCGCGGCGGTCGTGGTGCTGTTGTCCGCCGCCTTCTTCCCCTGGACCCGGATCCCGGTGGCCGGCCAGATCGGCCTCGCGCTGGCCACCTCGATCCTTTCCGCGGTCCTGCTGCCGCTGGCGCAGTCGACGATCGCGCCGGGCTTCGCGTTCATCGCGTCGGTGGTCGCGGGCGAGAAGCTCGCCTCCCGCCGGGTGGCGGCCCTGGTTGCCGTGGCCGGCGCCGTCACCACGGCCGTCGCGGTCTGGCTGGTCGACGACATCGATCCGGGGGCCTCGGGCTGGCCGTGGTGGCTCGGCCTCGCCGTGGCCGCCCCGGTCTACCTCGGCATCTCCCGCCAGAACCACCGTGACGCGGTGCGGAACGCGGAGCGGGCGTACCGCTCGGAGGCCCGCGAAGTGGCGCTGCTGGAGCGCGGCCGGATCGCCCGCGAGATCCACGACGTGCTGGGGCACTCGCTGTCGGGCATCTCGCTGCAGCTGGACTTGGCCGATGCGTTGCACGGCAAGGGGCGTGACGGCGAAGCAAACCTCGCCGTCCTGCGGGCCCGCGCGCTGGCCGTCGACAGCATCGCCGAGACCCGGCACGCGATCGAAGCCCTGCGTGAGGATTCCCTGTCGCTGAGCCGGACGCTGGAGCTGATGGCGATCGGCGACTCCGTCCCGCTGGCGGTGACGGGGGAGCAGTGGCCGGTGCCGACCGAGATCGCGCACGCGATGATCCGGGCCGCACAGGAAGCACTGGTCAACGCCGCGAAACACGCGCCCGGCGCGGACCGGTCGATGACGCTCCGGTACACCCCCGGCACGGTCGGCCTGACCGTCGCGAACGGTCCCGCCGCGCGCGAGGCCCGCCCAGGCCCCGCGGCCGGCGGCGGCATGGGGCTGGTGGGCATGCGGGAGCGGATCGCGCTGCTGGGCGGCACGTTGAAAGCCGGTCCGGGCGCGGACGGCGTGGGCTGGATCGTCGAACTGGAGATACCGAAGTGACGCTTTCGCTTGTCGTCGTGGACGACCAGGCCTCGGTGCGGGAGGCGCTCGCGGTGATGCTGGACCTCGCCGACGGCATCAGTGTCGTCGCGACCGCCACCCACGGGGGTGAGGCGGTCGAGGCCGTCGAGCGGCACCGGCCGGACGTGGTGCTGATGGACCTGCACATGCCCGTGATGGACGGCGTCGAGGCGACCGGGCGGATCAAGGCCGCCCGGCCGTCGGTGCAGGTGGTCGTGCTGACCACCTTCGACGACGACGAGTCCATCCTGGCCGCGCTCGAGGCCGGCGCGAGCGGTTACCTGACCAAGGAGGCCGACCGCGCGAAGATCGAGCAGGCGGTGCGCAGCGCGGGCGCCGGCCAGGTCGTGCTGGCCCCGGAGGTGCAGCGCCGCCTGCTTTCCCTCGCGACGCGCCGGTCCCGGCCCGCCGAGGAGCCGGAATTCGGCTTCACCGCGCGGGAAACCGAGATCCTCGGCCTGATCGGCGAGGGCCTGCGCAACCCGGAGATCGCGGGACGGCTGTTCATCAGCGAAGCCACCGTCAAGACCCACATCAACAACCTCTTCGCCAAGGCAGGGTTCCACTCCCGCGCCGACGCCGTCCGCTATGCCCTGAACACGGCCGAGCCGGGCGGGTACCGGCGCCAGGACTGACGCCGGCCGCCGCGGATCCGCGTGCGGAGGCGGGCGGCCGGGAGATCTGCGAAGCTGCGGCCATGACCTCTCGGAAGTCTCCCCCGTGGCTCGGCTGGACCACGCTGGCGCCGGTGATCGCGGTGGTCGCGCTGCTGCTGACCTGGGGCCGCACGCTCGGGACCCTGCCGGTGGTCGTGGTCGCGGTGGTGCTCGCGGCCGCCGTGCTGGCGGCGGTGCACCACGCGGAGGTGGTGGCGCACCGGGTGGGGGAGCCGTTCGGGTCACTGGTGCTGGCCGTCGCCGTGACGGTGATCGAGGTGGCGCTGATCATCACGCTGATGATCTCCGGCGGCCCGAAGACCGGCTCGCTGGCGCGCGACACCGTGTTCGCCGCCGTGATGATCACCTGCAACGGGATTCTCGGGCTGTCGCTGCTGGTGGGCGCGTGGCGCAACCCGGTGACCGTGTTCAACGCCGAGGGCACGGGCTCCGCGCTCGGCACCGTCGCGGCGCTGGCGACGCTCTGCCTGGTGCTGCCCAGCTTCACCGCGGCCCGGCCGGGGCCGGAGTTTTCGCCGACGCAGCTGGGCTTCGCCGCGATCGCCTCGCTGATCCTGTACGGCATGTTCGTGGTCACCCAGACCGTGCGGCACCGCGATTTCTTCCTGCCGGTCGACGCCGAGGGCGCGGTGCTGGAGGACGACGAGCACGTCGCCCCGCCGACCACGAAGGCGGCCTTGACCAGCCTCGGGCTGCTGCTGGTGGCGCTGGTCGCGGTGGTCGGGCTGGCGAAGGTGGAGTCGCCGGCGATCGAGTCCGCGGTGGCCGCGCTGGGGTTCCCGCAGTCGTTCGTCGGCGTGGTGATCGCGCTGCTCGTGCTGCTGCCCGAGACGATCGCCGCGGCCAACGCCGCCCGCCGCGGCCGCGTCCAGGTGAGCCTCAACCTGGCGCTGGGCTCGGCGATGGCCAGCATCGGCCTGACCATCCCGGCGATCGCGATGGCGTCCATCTGGCTCTCCGGTCCGCTGGAGCTCGGCCTGGACCCGACCCAGATCGTGCTGCTGGTGATCACCGTGGTGGTGGGGGTGCTGACCGTCGTGCCCGGCCGCGCCACCCGGTTGCAGGGCGGCGTGCACCTGGTGCTGCTGGCGGCGTTTGTGTTCCTCGCGGCGCTGCCCTGACCGGGGCGGACGTAAACTCGGCCGTACCGGCGGGTTTCCAGGAGGACGAGGCGCATGGCACGACGCGGTGACGCGCTGCGGGAGCACATCCTGTGGGCGGCGAAGGACGTCTTCATCGAGACGGGCTTCGAACGCGCGTCGATGGACGTCGTGGCCGCGCGGGCCGAGACCTCGAAGCGCTCGTTGTACGCGCACTTCGAAAGCAAGGACAAACTGTTCCTCGCCGTCCTCGACCTGGTGCGCGAGCTCTACTTCGAGCAGCTCAAGACCCCGCGTGACTACGCCGAGGACGCGACCGAGGCGACCGTGCTGTTCTGCGGCCGTTTCCTGCAGCTGCTGCTGTGGCGCTCTGCGCTCCGGACCTGCCGGCTGAGCATGGCCGAGGCCGAGCGCCTGCCGGAGGCGGCGGCCCGCTACTACGACGCGATCTTCGCGACGCCGCAGGAGCGCCTCGCGGCCTTCGTCGGGGAGTCGTTCGACCTGGGGCCGGGTGCGGCCGAAGACCTGGCCCGCGAGCTACTCGGGCGCACGGTGTACCCGCGGCTCTTCCGCGCCCTGCTCGGCGTCGAGCCGCCGCTGGCCGACCGGCCGGAGGAAGCGTCGATCACCGCCGATGTCGACGTCGCGGCGATCCGGCGGGCGCTGGCGGACCTGCTGGCGGGAACCGCGCTAGGGTCTTGCGCGTTGGAAAAGCAGTGATCAAGACGCCGGAGTGAAGGACGAAGTGCAGGGGATGGCGACAACGAGGGAGTCCGGCTCCGTGGTGGACGGCGACCGGGACGCGGACGGGTTCACGGTGCCCGCCGGGTTCCTGATGGTCTACAAGTTCGCCATCGAGGAGCTGATGACGAAGCTGCGCATCCTCAGCGAGGAGTTCGACTTCGCCCACCGGCATGACCCGATCGAGCACATCAGCAGCCGGGTCAAGCGGCCCGCGGCGATCGGGCAGAAGCTGCGCCGGCGCGGGCTGGGCACGGACCCCGCGACCATCACCGAGCAGCTCGACGACATCGCGGGCGTGCGCGTGGTCTGCCCGTTCCTGTCCGACGTCTACCACGTGGCGCGGATGCTGACCGGCCAGGACGACGTGGAGCTGGTGCGCAGCAAGGACTACGTGGCGAACCCGAAGGACAACGGCTACCGCAGCCTGCACCTGATCGTGCGGATCCCGGTGTTCCTGTCCGACCGGGTGGAGAAGGTCAAGGTCGAGGTGCAGCTGCGCACCATCGCGATGGACTTCTGGGCCACCCTCGAGCACAAGCTGAACTACAAGTACACCGACCGGCTGCCCGAGGACTTCGCCGGCGAGCTGGCCAGCACGGCGGTGGTGGCCGCGCAGCTGGACACCCGGATGCAGCGGCTGCACGAGCGCATGCGCGGCGCCAACAGCTTCCTCGCTCCGCTCTGACCGTCCTTTTCGGACTGGCCGGTTTTCTGGGACACTCGGGACTGCTCGGTGTAACGGCAGCGGCACGGAGCGCGACAGTGAGCCAGGGCCGCGCGGCTGCGGCGGCCGGGACGGGGGAGCGCGTGGACGGGTCCGTGAAGATCAGGCTGATGGCCGGCGCCGGCGCGTTGATGTTCGGTTCGCTGGCCGGGGCGTGCGGGGCAGCGCCCGGGCCGGGCACGAGCAGTACGACAGTCACGCAGACGGTCACCGAAACGGCCGGGCCCTCCGCGGCATCGGTGTCCGCATCCCCGCCGCCTGCCGCGGACGGCGACCTCGTGGTCCCGGACGTTTCCGGGATGAATCACCAGGACGCGCAGAACGCGATGCAGGCCGCCGGCCTCTACAACCTCCGCGAGGTCGATTCCACCGGCAGGCACCGGGCGATGATCCTGGACCGCAACTGGTGCCAGACCGGCCAGGACCCCCAGCCGGGCGCCAAGGTCGGGGCGCACACGGCGATCACCCTGTACGCCCGCAAGTGCGACGAGCGCTGAACCCGGCTCTGTCCGTCCACATCGGATGGTGAAGGGGCTGTCAGGTTCGCGACCGTGGCCCGGGGGCCGGTGGCCGCGGACCCGGCGGCCCCGGTCGTAACTGTGCGCCTGGTCACGGTGACGCGCCGTTCTTGTCGGTGGTGACCCGTATCCTGATCCGGTGAGCAGTCGACGGGTTCGAACCCCGTCGGCGCCCCCCATTCTTCCCGTGAGCGCCCCACGGCGCGGATCTGCAGGAGCCCCACGCATGACGCACACCACGAACGCCACCTCACCGGCCAGAGAGCGCGCGCCGTCCGCGCCCGGCCTGTTGATCGCGGTACTGGTCGGCTCGGCCTTCGTGATGATCCTCAACGAGACCATCCTCAGCGTCGCGCTGCGCGACCTCACCGCCGACCTCGGCGTGCCCACCACCACCATCCAGTGGCTGACCAGCGGATTCCTGCTCACCATGGCGGTGGTCATCCCGACCACAGGCTTCCTGCTCGAACGGTTCAGCCCGCGCAGCGTGTTCCTCTTCTCGATCTCGGCGTTCAGCCTCGGCACGCTGCTGTGCGGCGTGGCGCCCGGGTTCGGGCTGCTGCTGGTCGGCCGGATCGTGCAGGCCTGCGGCACGGCGGTGATGCTGCCGCTGCTGATGACCACGGTGATGCGGCTCGTGCCGGTGCACCGGCGGGGCGCGATGATGGGCACGATCAGCATCGTCATCGCCGTCGCGCCGGCGATCGGGCCGACCATCGGCGGCGCGGTGCTGTCCTCGCTGGGCTGGCGCTGGATGTTCTGGATCGTGCTGCCGCTCTCGCTCGCCGCGCTGGTGATCGGCGCGGTGCGGCTGCGGATCAGCAGTGAGACCCGTGCGGTCCCGCTCGACGTGGTGTCGGTGCTGCTGTCCGCGATCGGTTTCGGCGGGGTGCTGTACGGGCTGTCCACGGCCGGTGAATCCGGTGGTGCGAAGCCGTTCGTGCCGCCGTGGGTGGCCATCGTGGTCGGGGTCGTCTCGCTGGTGGTGTTCACCTGGCGCCAGATCCGGCTGCAGCGGCGCGACCGGGCGCTGCTGGATCTGCGGCCGTTCACGCACCGCGGGTTCGTGGTGGCGCTGGTGCTGACCGCGCTGCTGTTCATGTGCCTGATCGGCGCGGGCGCGATCCTGCTGCCGCTGTACCTGCAGACCGTGCTGCACACCTCGACCCTGGTGAGCGGCCTGGCCGTGCTGCCCGGCGGGCTGGTCCTCGGCCTGCTCGGCCGGCCGGTCGGCGCGTGGTTCGACCGGGTCGGCTCCCGGCCGCTGGTCATCCCGGGCTCGGCGGCCATGGCGGTCGCGCTGTGGCTGTTCACGATTCTCGGGCCGGGCTCGCCGCTGATCGCGGTGATCGCCATCCACGTGCTGCTGATGGCCGGGCTGGGCCTGATGATGACCCCGCTGATGACCGAGTCCCTCGGCGTGCTGCCCGACCACCTGTACTCCCACGGCAGCGCGATCCTCTCGACGCTGCAGCAGGTCGCCGGCGCGCTCGGCACCACCGTTTTCGTCACCGTCGCCACGGTCGCCAGCGAGAACGGTTCCGCGGCCAGCCCGGACTCCTCGGGCCTGCACGCCGCGTTCATCGTGGCCGGCTGCATCGGGGTCGCGGCCTTCGGCATGTCGTGGCTGGTGCGATCCACCGGCGGCACCTCGGAGCCTGAGCAGGAGCATGAGCCGGAGTTGGAGGCGAAGGCGGAACAGTCCTGAGCGGTGTGCCTCGGCAACGGCCACTG
>DASXYS010000011.1:0-20494 GCA_036502365.1 Amycolatopsis sp. | reverse complement strand
GAGTAGACGTCGACGTTGAAATTGTAGTTTTCCGTGTGTTTGTGCTGTGCGTATCCGATCCAGCCCGAGGCCGCGGCTTCGTCGCAGATGATGTCGTCCGCGCACAGCGAAACGGTGGGAACGTTGCCGAAGAAGCTGTCGACCCCGACGAGCGGGTAGCCGACGATCGGGCCGAAGATGACCGACGGCGCCTGGCCCGCGAGGCCGGGACCGCCCAGTCCGTGCGGGTCCCGCTTGGGGTCGGCGATCAGCACCGCGTTGACGTTGTCGAAGGTCTTCCAGTTCTCGGTCACCCAGATGTGCACGACGGCGGCACCCTCGGAGAACCCGACTGCCTTGGCGTGCTGACCGGGGCAGGCCGCACGCTGGTTGCGGATCAGCCGGTTCAGCTCGTCCACGCCCTGCCGGGCGCTCTGGCTGTTGAGCTCGGCCGAGTAGCCGACGCGCTGGCTGATGCCGGCGCCGCTGAAGATCGTCGAGTCACGGTCGGTGAAGCCGCCTACCACGATCGTGTAAGTGCCGTCGCACGAAGCCGCGGACGCCGAAGGCGCGCCCACCAGCACGATTCCCGCCGACATCAGCAGACCGGCCAATACGGCCGCGAGCTTTCTCATGTTCACTCCCCGAATAGCACACAGTCCGAATAACACACAGCGGCCAAAAGGCCAAGCGTGCTGAACGGTTTCCGATGTTAGCGGTTTTCACGCAAGCGCACCAGACCGGAAAAACCGTCCCGAAGAGCCTTTGATTCGAAAGCGATTCGGTTTCATCAGAATTTCATCGGGCTACTCTATGGTGCCCGAATTTGTCGGCAGCCCCATTCTCAGCCACTGCCCACCGGAGCCGTCGTGGCCGCGTCGCCGCCGAAGCGGATCGACTTGGCCTCCTTGCCGAACGAGGTCAGCACCGCGACCAGCACCAGCGCCGGGATGACCGTCCACAGCAGCGCGGCGGTGTACCCCTGCGACTCGGCGATGCTCTGCTGGATCGGCAGGTTCAGCGCGGCCAGCAGGTTGCCCAGCTGGTAGGTGACGCCGGGGTAGAACCCGCGGACCGCGTCCGGCGACATCTCGGTCAGGTGCGCCGGGATGACGCCCCAGGCGCCCTGCACCATGATCTGCATCAGGAACGAGCCCAGCGCGAGCATGCCCGCGCCGTGGTCAAAGGCGAAGATCGGGATGATCGGCAGCCCCAGCACCGCCGCCGTGACGATGGTGCGCCGCCGGCCGAGTTTCTCCGACAGCGCGCCGAAGGTCAGCCCGCCGATGATCGCGCCGATGTTGTAGATCACCGCGATCCACGTGCTCGTCGCCGCGGTCAGGCCGGCGCCGCCGTGCTCGGTGGCCTTGAGGAACGACGGGTAGACGTCCTGGGTGCCGTGGCTCATCCAGTTGAACGCCGTCATGAGCAGGATCAGGTAGACGAACCGGCGGATCACCTTGCGGTTGAGCAGCACGTCCTTCACCGACGTCTTGGTGACGCGCATCTTCTCCTGCGCGGCCTCCCAGACCTCCGACTCCTTCACCCGCGACCGGATCAGCAGGCTGATCAGCGCCGGGAAGATGCTCAGCGCGAAGATCCACCGCCAGTCCAGCCCCAGCGCGGTGTGGAACAGCAGGTACGCCAGCGCCGCGACCAGGTAGCCGGCGGAGTACCCGGCCTGCAGCACCCCCGAGAAGAACCCGCGCCGCTCCACCGGGATCTTCTCCATGGCCAGCGCCGCGCCGAGGCCCCACTCGCCGCCCATGCCGATGCCGTAGATGAACCGCAGGATCAGCAGCACGGTGAAGTTCGGCGCCACCGCGCACAACACGCCCGCCACCGAGTAGAGGATCACGTCCACCATCAGCGGCACCCGCCGCCCGACGCGGTCCGCCCACAGGCCGAAGACCAGCGCCCCGACCGGCCGCATCACCAGCGTCGCCGTGGTGATGAACGCCAGCTGCGTCGCGGTCGCGCCGAAGGACTTGTCCTTGGCGATGTCGGCGATCACGAACACGACCAGGAAGTAGTCGAACGCGTCCATGCTCCAGCCGAGCGACGCGGCGATGAACGAGTTCCGCTGGTCGGAGGTCAGTTTCTGCTTACCCGGCTTCGCCACCACGCTGTCCGCGCTGTCCGACACACGAGCCCCCGTCGTTCTCTTTCGGAATCGGCCTCCGCTTGGTTTACACCTGCCCCAGCAGGTCGGCAACACCCGGAACGGGAACGGGAAAACCAGTCACACCAAGCAAAACCGACACCTGCGTCACAACAGGACGCGGGTGCGGACCCGGCGGCCGACGTCCCGGGCCCAGGCCCGGATCAGGTCCCAGTCGCGGAAGTCCCCGGCCCGGTGGCCGGACGCCATCAGCCGCGCGACCAGCCCGCGTGCCCGGGCCGGGTCGAGCCGTCCGCCGAAGGTCGCGGTCCGCTCCGCGTCGATCCGCGCGGCGAGCAGCGCGACCTTCGCCGGCAGGCTGACCTGGACCAGCGCCGCGCCGGGCCCGCACGGGCCGCTGTGGAACAGCCAGACCGGCCGCTCCCGCAGGTCCTCGACGTGCCGCTCCAGCAGCCGCACCGCCTCCGGCCGCCAGCGCGAGTAGTACAGCGCGCTGCCGAGCACCACCGCCGCGTACTCGGTGACCCCGGCGACGTCGGCCGCGTCCCGCACGTCCACCCGCAGTTCCTGCGCGCGCAGCTCGGCGGCGATCACCTCGGCGATTTCCCGGGTGCCGCCGCTCTTGCCCGCGAACACGACGAGGACTGCGGTCATGACCCCATTCTCCGCCCGCGGCGGACCGGTGGCGCCCCCGGTCTTCCACGATCCGCCGAACGGGCGTTCCCGTTCAGCCGGGCGGGAGGAAAGCCGGCCGGGCCGCCGGGTCCGGCTCGTCGTAGTAGCGGTGGAAAACGGCGGTCTGCGCGCCGGAGAGCGGCGGCACGATCCAGCTCCAGTCCGCCGGGCACGAACGGCCCGCTCGCTCCTCCCGCTCGAGGTGGGCGAGGAACCGCCGTGACTCCGAGTGGTGGTCGGCGATGGTGACCCCTGCCTGGTCGAACGAGTGCTGCACGGCCAGGGTCAGCTCGACCAGCGCGCGGTCGCGCCACATCGTGCGGTCGTCGCCGGTGGCCAGGCCCATCAGGTCGGCGATCACCGGCAGCAGGTCGTACCGGCCGGGGTCGGCGAGGTTGCGCGCGCCGATCTCGCTGGCCATGTACCAGCCATTGAACGGCGCCGCCGGGTACCGCACGCCGCCGATCTCCAGCGGCATGCCGCTGATCGCGGGCACCGCGTGCCAGCGCAGCCCGAGGCCGGCGAACCAGCGGTGGTCCGGGTGCGTGAGCGGCACCTCCAGCACCGCGTCGGCGGGCAGGCCGAACAGCCGCCGCTCGCCGGGGCGGGCCTCGACCAGCAGCGGCAGCACGTCGAACGAGCCGCGGCGCTCCGGGCCCCGCCAGCCCAGCTCCCGCGCGCTCCTGGTGAAGGCGACCTGCCGCGGGTCGCCGAGCACCGAGCCGTCGTCGAGCCGGTAGCCGGCGTAGCGGACCAGCTGGTCGTTGTGGATGCGCGGGCCCGGCCCGGCCGGGGTGTCCGGCGGGAACACGGTGACGGTCGGGCGGACGCGCCCGCCGCGCGTCGCCTCCCGCAGGTGCGCCACGCACTCCCCCGCGAGGCCGGCGGCGTCGCGGACGTGCCGCCGGTCGCGGACCCGCAGACTGCGCCAGTAGAGCCGGCCGATGCACCGGGCCGAGTTGCGCCACGCCACCCGCGCGCCGTACGCCAGCTCGGCGGGCGTGTGCCGGTAGGTGCCGGTTTCGGCGATTTCGTCGGAGATCCGAGCCAGCCGCTCGCCGAGACGCTGCCCCGGCGGCACCGCCTCCTCGGCGTGGCAGAGCCGCACGAATTCCTCGGCCTCCGCGAACTGAACACCGCGCATCACCTGCGTGGACACCATGGTCACCGGGCTACTCCACTCTCCGAGAACACAACCCGCAAAACGCCGGAAAAGTACACCGCTCCTCCGCTGCCTGCCCTGCTCATGATCAGGAAACCCTGTAGCCCCAAGGGATCTGGTCAGACGGCGTAGATTACCCGACCACGCTGGGGAAACAACCACTGAATGGTGAATCGCCGGGACAGGGCCGGACCGTGATCTGTTTCCGGCGGACTCATGCGTCTTTTCGAACGTATTCGGCGAACGGTCTTCTTTCCGCGGGTCCGGCGGTGTATTCGCGGGCCCGGAAGGTAAGGTCCCGGCGACGGCAGGGAGGGGTGCGGGTGGCCAGGCAGCGGATCCCGGTGGTCCTCGTCGCGGGCTTCCTGGGCTCGGGCAAGACCACGATGCTCAACCACCTGCTGGCCAACCGCCAGGGCGCGCGGGTCGGCGTGGTGGTCAACGACTTCGGCCGGGTGAACATCGACGCGCTCGCCGTCTCCGGCCAGGTGGACACCATGGTCTCGCTCGGCAACGGCTGCCTGTGCTGCGCCGTGGACGCCGGCGGCCTCGACGCCATGCTCGGCAAGCTCGCCGGCGCCGAAGCGGGCATCGACGTGATCGTCGTCGAGGCCAGCGGCATCGCCGAGCCGCGTGACCTGGTGCGGCTGATGATCGCCGGCGACAACCCCGGCATCCGCTACGGCGGGCTCGCCGAGGTGGTCGACGCCGCCGAGTTCGCCGCCACCCGCGAACGCCACCCCGCGCTGGCCGACCACCTGCGCGTCGCCGACCTGGTGGTGCTCAACAAGGCCGACCGCGTGACGGCTGAGGAGCTGGCCAAGACGCGCGGCACCGTCGAGGAGCTGGCGCCGGGCGTCCCGCTGCTGGTCACCGACCACGGCCGCGTCGACCCGGAGCTGTTCTTCGACCCGCGGCCGCGCGAGCGCTTCGGCCAGCTCTCGTTCGACGACCTGCGAGAGCACGACGACCACTCCCAGCACCTGCACGCGGCCTACGAGAGCGTCACGTTCACCGCGGAGCGGCCGCTTTCGCCGCGGCGGTTCCTGGACTTCCTGGAGCAGCGCCCCGCCGGGCTGTACCGCGTGAAAGGCCACCTCGACCTGGGCCCGAACGGCGTCCGGTCGCGGTTCGGGCTGCACACCGTCGGCGGGTTCGTCGAGTTCGACCGGTCCGCCTGGCCGGCGGAACGGCCGCGGCGCACCGAGCTGGTGCTGATCGGCGCGGGCTTCGACGGCGGCGACCTCACCCGCCGGCTCGAGGCCTGCCTGGCCGACGGCACCACGCCGGACGAACGCGGCATGCTGCGGATCCTGCGTTACCTCGACGAACCGGACGACTGAACGCGCCACGCCGAACACGCGTAAACGCACGGATTCCCGCGGAAGGCGACGGACACTGGCCGTGGTGTAAGGAAAGCTGCTGAACCGCCCTCCCCAGGAGGAACAGTTCCATGGCGAATCCGTCCACGCTCCTCGGCGCGACGCGCTGGTACCTCGTCGGCGCGCTGCCCGAAGACTCCCCCGTCGCCCACTTGATGACCCGCTCCGGCGACCTGCGTTACCGCGCCTCGGCCTGCGGCGAGCGCGAGTCCCGCAGCTGGACGCCGATCGACCTCGGCGACGTCGCCCCGTGCCCGGCCTGCGCCGCTACCCTGTCCGGCTCGCCCGCCGCGCTGGACGGGACCGAGCAGCTCGCGTTCGACCTGCCGTTGTCGTGAGTGTCTATGCCGGTTCTAACCGGTATGAACACTCACGAGCCCTTCTTGGCCCGGCTGGGCGCAACGCGCGGCGGCTCGTTCGGCATCTTCGGGTAGACCGGCGGCCACGGCGCGTCCATCAGCCCGCTCGCGAGGTCCTCTCGGGAAAGCTCCAGCAGCGGCTCGATCGACTGCGGCCGGTCGTTCGCGCCCGCCCACGGGTCGCCGTCCGCCGCGACGCGGGCCGGGACGGTGGACAGAGTGAGCGCGTCCGGCTCGACCGCCGGCAGCTCGTCCCACGAGATCGGCGTGGAGACCTGACCGCCGACGCGCGGGCGCACGCACCACGCGCCGAACACCGTCTTGTGCGGTGCGTTCTGGTTGAAGTCGACGAACACGCGTGAGCCGCGCTCTTCCTTCCACCACTGGGCGGTGATGAGGTCCGGGTGCCGCCGTTCCAGCGCCCGGGCGAGCGCGACGGCGGCGGCGCGGACCTGGTAGCCGTCCCAGCGCGGCTCGAGGATCGCATACAGGTGCAGGCCGCGGGAGCCGGACGTCTTCACGTACGCCTCGATGCCCAGCTCGCCGAGGAAGGCGCGCACGAGCACGGCGGCGTCACGCAACTGCGGGAACCCGATGCCGGGTGACGGGTCGAGGTCGATTCGCAGTTCGTCGGCGATATCCAGAGCACGAGCGCGGTTGGGCCAGACGTGGAAGCCGAGGCAGCCCTGGTTCACCGCCCACAGCACGTGCGCGAGGTCGGCGGCCACCAGCGCGTCGCTGGTCGTGCCGTTCGGGGTGGAGACGACGGTGGTGGTCAGCCAGTCGGGCGCGTTCTTGGGCACCCGCTTCTGGAACCAGGACTTGCCGCCCGCGCCGTCCGGGTAGCGCTCCAGCAGCAGCGGGCGGCCGCCGAGCCGGTCGAGCAGCGGCCCGGCGACGGCCTGGTAGTAGCGGACGAGGTCGAGCTTCGTCTCGCCGTGCTCGGGAAAGTAGACCTTGTCCGGGCTGGACACGGTCAGCTCGACCCCGTCGACGTCAAGGACGGTGCCGCTCATCTCGCCTCCCGGAACAGCGCGGCCAGCTCGGCGGGCGGCGCCTCTTCGAGCTGGGCGTACGTGCAGGACGCGGGCTCGCGGTCGGGCCGGAAGCGCACCAGCCGCCCGCCGTGCCGGAGCCGGCCGCCTTGCAGGTGCTCGTACCGGATCTCGGCGACCCACTCGGGCCGCACCGGCTCCCAGCTCAGGTCCTTCTGCGGCGCCCAGCGGCTGTTCGCGCCGGGCCGCCGCCCGGTCTCCTCATCGGCGGTCTGATACTCGGCCCAGGTCCGCCAGGGATGCCCGTCGAGCGCGTTTTCGGTCAGCGGCTTGAGTTCCTCGACCAGTTCCCGCCGCCGCTTCGCGGTGAAACTGCTGGCGACGCCGACGTGGTGCAGTTCGCCGCGCTCGTCGAACAACCCGAGCAGCAGCGACCCGATCCCGGCGCCGTCCTTGTGCCACCGGAACCCGGCGACGACGCAGTCCGCCGTGCGCTCGTGCTTGACCTTCCACATCACGCGCTTGTCCTGCTCGTACGGCTGATCGGCGGGTTTGGCCATCACCCCGTCGAAGCCCGCGCCCTCGAAGCGGGTGAACCAGTCCTGCGCGATGTCCGGGTCCGTGGACAGGGGCGTGAGGTGGACGCGCTGCAGTGCGCCCGTCGGATCGCCGCCGAGTGCGTCTTCGAGCAACCGCCGCCGTTCGCTGAACGGCGCCCCGGTGAGATCACGGTCGCCGAGCGCGAGCAGGTCGAACGCGATGAAGCTGGCCGGCGTCTCCTCAGCCAGCTTCGCCACGCGCGACGCCGCGGGATGCAGCCGCAGCTGAAGCGCCCCGAAGTCCAGCCCCCGCGGCGTCACCAGCACGATCTCCCCGTCGACGACACACCGCGGCGGCAGGGCGTCCTTGAGCAGCTGCACGAGCTCGGGGAAGTACCGCGTCAACGGCCGGTCGTTGCGCGACCCCAGCTCCACCTCGTCGTGATCCCGGAACACGACGCAGCGGAACCCGTCCCACTTGGGCTCGAACCACAGGCCGCCGGCCCGCGGCACCTCGTGCACGGCCTTGGCCAGCATCGGCCGCACGGGCGGCATCACGGGCAGCTTCACGAGGCGATCGTAGGCCGCGGGAGCGTTGACCTGCAGGATTTCGCACCTTGACTCAAAAGAGGCGACCGGCCACGATGTGAGGCTTCTCGGCTACGACGGGTAATCGGTGCGAGGAGGCCTTATGCGGCAGGGGACCAGGCGCGGACAGGCCCTCGCGGGGGCCGCGATCGTGGCGGGGGCGCTGGTGGCCGGGTGTTCCGCCGAAAGCGGGACCACGATCAACCTCTACCTCTCCCCCGAAGACCACATGCAGACCGTCGTCGACAAGTGCACCCGGGAAGCGGCGGGGCGATACCGGATCGTCTACAACAAGCTGCCGCGCCCCGCGGACGGGCAGCGGGAGCAGATGGTGCGGCGGCTGGCCGCCGGGGACGACTCGATGGACGTGCTCGGGCTGGACGTCACCTGGGTGCCCGAGTTCGCCGAGGCCGGCTGGATCGAGCCGTGGACCGGGGCGGACCGCGCCGCCGCCACGCGGGACGTGCTGCCCGGGCCGCTCGCCACCGCCCAGTGGAACGGGAAGCTCTACGGCGCCACCAAGAACACCAACATCCAGCTGCTCTGGTACGACGACCGCCTCACCCCGGCGCCGCCGCGGACATTCGACGAGATGATGGCGCGGGCCCAGCAGCTCAAGGCCGCCGGCAAGCCGTACGAGGTGGCCTTCACCGGCGCGCAGTACGAGGGGCTGGTCGTCTTCTACAACACCCTCGTCGTCTCGGAGGGCGGGCACATCCTGTCCGACGACGGCAAGTCCGTCGTGATGGACGACGGTGCCGTCAAGGCGCTGCAGCTGCTGAAAACCCTGGCCAGTACCGGAATCACCGATCCGTCGCTGACGAACCAGAAGGAGGACGAGGTCCGCCAGGCCTTCCAGCGCGGGCAGGCGGCGTTCCAGCTGAACTGGCCGTTCGTCTACGCCGCCTACGCCCAGGAGAAGCCGCAGGACGTCGGCCACATCAAGTGGGCGCCGTACCCGGCTGCCGTGCCCGGGCGCGAGGCGCACGCGACGATCGGCGGCTACAACCTCGCCGTCAGCACCTACTCCCCGCACAAGCGTGAGGCGTTCGAGGCCGCGCTCTGCCTCCGCAACGAGGAAAGCCAGAAGTACCAAGCGCTTCTCGACGGCGAACCGCCCAGCCTCGCCTCGATCTACAGCGACACCAAGCCGCTGGACCCGGCGAAGCCCGCCAACGCGACCGAGAATCCCACGATGGCGCAACAGTTCCCGATGAAGGACGACATCCGCACGGCACTCGGCGACGCCGCCGTCCGCCCGCTCACCCCCGCGTACCAGAACCTGTCGACGGTGATCTCGAAAGTCCTCTCGCCGCCCGCCGAAATCGACCCGCAGGCGACCGCCCAGGAGCTGCGCGAACGCCTGGCCGACGCGCTCGAGTCACGCGGCATCATCCCCTGAGCGGCCGTCGTCAGATCTCCGCCAGCACCAGCCCGCCGAGGGGTTTCGGGGTGAAGTAGGTGGCCTTGCGCGGCAGGCGCTGCCCCACCGCGTGGACCTTCAGGACCGTCTCGAAGGGCACGGGCGCGAGCTGGACCAACGCGCCCGCGGGCGCCGGGCGGCCCGCCGGCAGCGGCCGCACCGCGGGCCCGTCCGGGTCCACGCCCAGCGCCTGCGCGAACAGCACCCGCTCGACCACCTCGTGATCGATCAGCAGGGAGTCGGCCACGGGCAGGGTGACGCGGAGAGCCTCGTCGCCGGCCAGGACCACCACCGTGCCGGGGCACGACGGCGGTGTCCGGTCCGCCGTCGCCACGACCTCCAGGCCCGCCGCGCGCCAGGCGCTCGCCAGCTCGGCCGCGGAGAACCCGGTGAGGACGCGGTTGATCGCGCCGATTTCCAGCCTCGGCCCGGCCGTGACCAGCGCGAGCAGGGCGCCCTGGCCGGTGGCCGCGGCGGCCGCGACCCGGTGGTTGCCGTCCGCGACCAGCAGGTCCGACCGGGCCACGGCGGTGAGCAGGCGCGCCTGCACGGTCCCGGACGGCACCGCCCACAGCTCGTGCCGACGGCCCACGAGGTCCACAGTGGACACATCCGGCGCGCCGAGCCCCGCGCACGCCGATTCGACGGTCTCAGTCAGCAGCGCCCCGCCCTCGGCCGGGACCAGCAGCGCCGCGCTCGTCGCGCAGCCGAGGCCCGACAGCACGGCGGCGCGCTCCGCGACCACCTGCGGGTACACCTCCTCCGTGTGCCGCACGTGGGCGCGGCCCGAGTTCAGCTCGCTCAGGTCGACCAGGCACAGCACCCCGGAAGCCGCTCCGTCCGGGCCGTCGATGCGGTACGCCGCGACGAAGCCCGTCAGCGAGCGGTAGTGCAGCGCCCGGATACGGGCCAGCGCGGCGCGCGCCGACGGCAGCGCCGCGTTCAGGTCCAGCCCCCGGGCGAGCGCGGCCGGCGTCCTCGCCGGATGCTGCACGGCCAGCAGCGTGTCCCCCGCCGCCTCCGGTGACGCCAGCGCGGCGACGACGGCGTCCGGCTCCGCGAACTCGTCGACATCCGGCCCCGGCACGCGATCGCGCACCACCCATCCGCGGCGGATCGGCCGCACCCACGTGTCCATCCCCCCATCATGTCGGGCCGGACGTCCGCGAAAACCCTTCACTCGTTCGTGGAATGCTTACCGAGGCGAAGGAGTTGAAGCCTGCCATGGGCACCCCGAGGAGCAGACGACCGATGAACCAGCCTGCCGTCGCGGCATCCGACGTCGCCGAGCTGGGCGCATGAGCACTGCGGTCCCGGCCACCACGGCCAAGAAGGGCGTCGGGCTGCGGTCCGAGCGCGGACCGGTCCTCGCGGCGGTCATGCTGAGCACCGGGCTGGTCGCGCTGGACAGCACGATCATCGCCACCGCCGTCCCGTCCGTCGTCCGCGACCTCGGCGGGTTTTCGCAGTTCCCCTGGCTGTTCTCGGTGTACCTGCTGACGCAGGCGGTCACCGTCCCGCTGTACGGGAAGTTCGCCGACGTGCTCGGCCGCCGCCCGGTGATGTTCTTCGGCATCGCGGCCTTCCTGGTGGGCTCGGTGCTGTGCGGCGCGGCCTGGAGCATGCCGGTGCTGATCGCGGCGCGCGCGGTGCAGGGCATCGGCGCCGGCGCGGTGCAGCCGATCAGCATGACCATGGTCGGCGACCTCTACACGGTCGAGGAGCGCGCCCGGGTCCAGGGCTACCTGGCCGGCGTGTGGGCCGTCGCGTCGGTGGTCGGGCCGACGCTCGGCGGCGTGTTCTCCGAGTACCTGAGCTGGCGCTGGATCTTCTTCGTCAACCTGCCGCTGGGCGCGATCGCCGCCTGGATGCTCTACCGCAAGTTCACCGAGCGGGTGGAACGCAGCCGGCACCGCATCGACTACACCGGCGCCGCGCTGCTCACCTTCGGCTGCACGGCGCTGATCCTCGCGCTGCTGGAAGGCGGCGTCGCGTGGGGCTGGGCGTCGGCGCCGAGCCTGCTGATCTTCGCGGCCGGCGCGCTGGCGCTGATCGCGTTCGTGCTGGTGGAGCAACGGGCGAAGGAGCCGGTGCTGCCGCTGTGGGTGTTCACCCGGCGCACGCTCGTCGGCGGCAGCCTGGTCGCGCTGGTGGTCGGCGCGGTGATGATGGGGCTGAGCTCGTACCTGCCGACGTACGCCCAGGGCGTGCTCGGCACCGGCGCGCTCACCGCCGGGTTCGCCCTCGCCGCGCTGACGATCGGCTGGCCGCTCGCCGCTTCGCTGTCCGGCCGGATCTACATGAAGATCGGCTTCCGTGACACGGCGCTGATCGGCTCCGTGTTCATCATCGTCGGCGGGGTGCTGACGACAACGCTCGGGCCGGACTCGTCGATCTGGGCGGCGGCCGGCTCGTCGTTCGTGCTCGGCATCGGGCTGGGCCTGGCCGCGAGCCCGACGGTGGTGGCCGTGCAGTCCACGGTCGGCTGGGAACGCCGCGGCGTGGTGACGGCGACGAACATGTTCAGCCGCTCGCTCGGCAGCGCGATCGGCGCCGCGCTGTTCGGCGCGATCGCCAACGCCACTCTGGCCGGCCGTTTCGCGAACCCGCCCGCGGAGCTGGCCGGCAAGCTGCCGGACAGCGTGGACGCCACGAGCCTGGTGCTCGGCGGCCACGCCGAGCATTCGGCCGCCGCCGGGTTCGTGCGTGGCGCCCTCGCGGACGCCACGCACAACGTGTTCCTCGCACTGGTCGGGGTCGCCGTGCTCAGCGTCGTCGCGCTGGTCCTGATGCCCCGCAAGACCGTCCAGCTGGAGTTCCTGGACTGACAATCAGTTCTGCAGCGGCATCAGCTCACGCTGGAAGCCGTCGAGGAACCGCTGGTAGCCGCCCGAGTGCCCGGGCCGCAGGACGAACTTCGACAGCCCCGCGTCGATGTGCTGCTCCAGCAGGCGCCGGGCCTCGGCCCAGCTCGTCGCGACGAGTTCGGTGATCGGTGTGCCGGGCTGTCGTTGCGCGGCGGCGGCGAACATCCGCTCCGGCATGCCCTCGGTCGCCACGAGCAGGCTCAGGCCGAAGTGGTCGGCCTCGATCTCGCGGCCGGCCTCGGCGGCGGCGTCCTGGATGGCGACGCGGGCGGCCCGCGCCTGCGCGGGCGAGTGGAAGCTGCCGAGCCAGCCGTCGGACAGCCGTCCCGCGCGGCGCAGCGCGGCCGGGGCGCTGCCGCCGAGCCACACGTCCAGCCGCTTGGCCGGGCGCGGGCCGACGGTGATGCCTTCGACCTGGAAGAACTCGCCGTCGAACGACACGTCGTCCTGCTCGAGCAGCAGCCGCAGCAGGGTCAGGGACTCGTCGAACACCTTGGCCCGCTTGCCTTCCGGCACCGGGAACAGGGTGTGCTCGGCCGGATTGGCCGGGCGCAGGCCGAACACGGGCAGCACCCGTTTCGGCGCCAGCCCGGCCAGCGTGACCAGCTGCTTCGCCACGAGCACGGGGTTTCGGCCGGGCAGGATGGCGACGCCGGTGCCCACCTTCAGCTTGCTCGTACGGGCGAGCGCGTGCGCCATGCCGATCAGCGGGTCGACCTCCGGCGCGTAGACCAGCTCGGACAGCCACAGCGAGTCGATCCCCGCCGCCTCCAGCGTCTCGGCCAGCCCCGCGAACTCCGCGGGACCCGTGCCCGGCGCCGGCGCGACCCCCAGCCGGACCTTCAGTTCCTCGCCCACACTTGCTCCTTCCGACCGGCGTCCGTCTCATGGGCGCAACGCCGCGGGGGCGCCCGGTACTCCCGGTCCGGTGCCGGACAAGACGAAAGCCCCCTCCCGGATGGGGGCCGGAAGGAGGCCTTCGACACGCGGGACCCGTTGCCGCTGCGACGGCGCCCGCCCGCTCATCGTGGAAGATCGCCGTACAAGAGCCGTACATGAACGTTTATGCGGTCGCCGCGATCACCCGGCCCAGCGCGGTGTGCAGGGCCTCCAGCTCGGACAGCTCCATGCCGAGCGTTTCGACCACGCGGTACGGGATTTTCTCCGCCTCCGCGCGCAGCGCCCGGCCCTTCGCGGTCAGCTCGACGGTCAGCTGCCGCTCGTCGGAACGGCTGCGGCCGCGCGTCACGTAGTCCATTGCTTCCAGGCGTTTGAGCAGCGGGGACAGCGTCGCCGGCTCGTGGCGCAGCGCCGCGGCGAGGTCCTTCACCGACCTCGGCGCCTTCTCCCACAGCGCGAGCATCACGAGGTACTGCGGGTGCGTCAGCCCGTGCGGTTCGAGCAGCGGCCGGTAGATCGCGATCACGCTGCGCGAAGCGACCGACAGCGCGAAGCACACCTGACGGTCGAGTTTCAACGGGTCCTCGCCCAGGTCGATCTCGGCCACTGATCCTCCTTCTCGCGTCGCGCCACCCTAGCGGAAGTGGCCTGACCTACACTAACCATTAGTACACTAATCGTTAGTGTACTCTGTAACCAGCCGAGAAGGTCGACAAGGAGGACGAGATGACACGTCCCGGAGTGCTCCGCTGGTTCTGGTACGCCGTGGGCGGCCGGCTGCCCGAGCGGTACCGCGACTGGGTCCTGCACGACACCACGTCGAAGCACTGGAAGGCGCGGCACGTGCTGCGCAGTTCCGTCGGCATCGCGCCGCTCTGCCTGGTCTGGCTGCTGCTGCCCGGCCCGATCCCGCTCCGGCTGGCGATCGTGCTGATGGCCGCGCTGGTGGCGTACTTCTACTCCTGCGCGTACATGGAGGAGAGCATCGACCACCGGTTGTCGCGCAACGGCTTCCCGCCGGGCACCGGCAAGCGCATCCGCAAGGAGGCGTTCGACGCCGCCGACGCCGAGGCGAAGGCCCGCTACATCGCGATCTACCGGCAGAACAGCGGCGACTAGACTCGGCGTCCGATGAGACGCAAGCTCCCGGCCCCGCTGCCGCCACGCCACGGGCTCGACCCGGCCCGGCTGCGGCTGCCCGACGAAGGCCCGTGGGGCACGCTGCTGGAGCACCTCGTCGAACGGCTGCCCCGGGTCGCGCCCGAGCGGATCGAAGAGATGCTGCGGGAGGAGCGGATCTTCGGCCCGGACGGCCCGCTCGGCGTCGGCACGGCGTTCGAGCCCGGCACGTTCATCTGGTTCCACCGCGACCTGCCCGACGAGGTGCCGGTGCCCTTCGGCATCTCGGTCGTGCACCGTGACGAGCACCTGCTCGTGGTCGACAAACCACACTTCCTCGCGACCATCCCGCGCGGGCAGCACATCCTCGAGACGGCGCTGGTCCGGCTGCGCCGCGACCTCGGCCTGCCGGCCCTTTCGCCCGCCCACCGCCTCGACCGCGTCACGGCGGGGCTGGTGATGTTCGTGATCACCCCGTCCGCACGCGGGGCGTACCAGACGATGTTCCGCGATCGCCTGGTGCACAAGGAGTACGAGGCGATCGCGCCGTACGACGCGGCGCTGGAGCTGCCGCGCACGGTCCGGAGCCGGATCGTCAAGGAACGCGGAGTGCTTGCCGCCCAAGAGGTTCCGGGCGAGGTGAACGCCGAGACGTACGTGGAGCTGCTGGAGCACCGCGACGGGCTGGGCCGCTACCGGCTGGTGCCCGCCACCGGCCGCACGCACCAGCTACGCGTGCACCTCAACGGGCTCGGCATCCCCATCCTCGGCGACGGCTTCTACCCGGTGCTCACCGAAACCCCGCTCGACGACTTCACGAAACCGTTGCAGCTGCTGGCGAAGACGCTCGAGTTCGACGATCCGCTGACCGGCGCGCCGCGGCGGTTCACCAGCGGGCTGCGACTGTCCTCATGGGACTCCCCGGCCGAGTGGGCGGCGCCCCCGGACGATGCCGGGGACACCGCCCGCGGGGTCACTTCGTCCAGAACTTGACGCCACTCCATTGCACGGTGATCGGGCCGGCCCCGCTGGAGGTCCGGTACGAGCCGAACTTGTCGTAGTAGCTGCCGCTCGGGCTGTCCACGGTCTGCTTGAGCGAGCCGTTGATGTAGACCTTGTGCGTGCTGCCGACCTGGTTGATCGTGTTGACCCGCACGGAGGTCCCGACGGTGGCGCCGCTGGCGAGCGTCTGCCCGCCCTCCACCGCGTACATCCGGCCGCCTTTTTCGACCGCCAGCAGGAAGTACGGGCCCGCGTTCGAGCCGTCGCGGAAGGTCTGCTTCACGCTGATCCGCGTGCCGCTCATGCTGGTGATCTTGAACGAGCCCTCGAACTGGTGCGTGCCGCCGGTGTAGGTGTCGTACCGCCGCTCGGCGCGCTGGTCCCCGCTGCCGGTGGAGCAGGTGAGCTGGAAGGTGAGGCCGCTGATCTGGCCGCACCCGCGTTCCTGCTCCGAATAGCCCGGCGACCAGGGGTTCCACGGTCCCGTGCCCACCTGCGCACTCGCGACCGGGGTCACCGCCGCCAGGCCGAACAGGGCTCCGGCGAGCACTGCACCGATCCGAAGCCCGCCGATCCGAAGTCTTCTGCGCACTAGCCAACCTCCAGGCAAATCAGGGCGGCGGTAGTGGACAGGTCCAGACCACTGCCGGACCTGCGTGATGACTGTACGAGCACGGACGGAAACAGACAAGCACCCGTTCCGGGGCCCTTGACGACTTTGTTTGTCACTGCTTGGCTCAGTACATGCACGACGTCGAGGTGATCGAGGACCCGGCCGCGGCGGCCGCCGCACTGGACCCGGTCCGGGCGCGGCTGCTCGCGGCCCTGACCGAGCCGGCGTCCGCCGCCGCGCTCGCCGCGCGCCTCGGGCTGACGCGGCAGAAAGTGCACTACCACCTGCGCGCGCTGGAGGCCCACGGCCTGGTCGAGCCCGCGGGCTCACGTCAATGGGGCGGGCTGACGGAGCGGCTCTTCACCGCCACCGCCGCGTCGTACCTCGTCTCCCCCGCCGCCCTCGGTGAGGCCGGGCAGAGCGCGATCGAGCCGGACCGGCTGTCGGCGGCCTACCAGCTCGCCGTCGCGGGACGCACGGTGCGGGAGGTCGCAGGCCTCGTCCGCCGCGCCGCGCGCGCGGAACAACCGTTGCCGACGCTGACCCTCGACACCGAGATCGCGTTCGGCTCGGCGCGCGACCGCGCGGCGTTCACCGACGAGCTGACCGCGCTCGTCGCCGGCCTCGTCTCGCGCTACCACGACGAAGCGGCCCCGGGCGCGCGCACGCATCGGCTGGTGGTGACGGCGCATCCGAAACCGGCCGCGCCGGCCGAAGAATGACCGGCTTCAGCCCGTAGCGAGGCCCAGCGCGGCCACGACCAGCGCGGTGACGGCCGCGCGATGGTCCTCGGTGTCCGACCAGCGCAGCCGGCGCCCGGCTTCGACCACCACGCCGAAGCCCGCGTGCACCAGCACCCGGGCCTGGCGCGGGTCGAGGTCCGGCCGGGCCAGCCGCAATTGCTGTTCCCAGACCGCGATGTGCTCACGCTGGGCGCGCACGACGGGCCGCTGCAACGCGGCCGGCATGCCGATGATCTCGGCCTCGGCGACGCTGGTGAGCGCAGTGTGGGCGAAGCTGTACGCGACGTACGTCGCCGCCAGCGCGACCACGGCCGCACGCGGATCGGCCACTCCCTCGAGGTTCCGGTCCACCGCTTGGGCCAGCAGGCCCGCGGCTTGCAGGCAGGCCGCGGCCAGGATGTCGGCCTTGCCGGGGTAATGGCGGTAGATCGCGGACGTGGTCACCCCCACCGCCTCGGCGATCCGGCCGTTCGTGACGTTGGCGAACCCGTCCCGCTCGAACAGCGGGATCGCGGCCGCGAGGATCTCCGCGCGCCGGGTCCGGGGCACTGGCAGCGCGGGCAATTCGACCGGGTGCGCCCCCCCGGCGGCGGCTTCGGTGGTGGCCGCCTGCACGGCGGACGTGAGCAGCAGGCTTTCCACCCGGCGGTGCGCGATCGAGGTGTGGTGCATGGTGATCGACCCGATCACGCCGAGGGCGGCCACGGCGCGCAGCTCCTCGCCGGGCATCGGGTGCTCGCGCCGCAGCACGTCGGCGACCCGGCCGACGACGTGGGCGAACTTCGCCTTGAGCAACTGCCGGTCCTCGTGGTCGAGGTAGCGCGCCTCCCAGCGGTACACCCCGCCGGAGGCGCGATGGGCGACGGTGACCCGGGTGACCACGGCCAGCGTCTCCGCCAGCGCCGACTCGGGCGGCACCTCGTCGAGCGCGGCGACGAGCCGGTCCGCCATCACATTCGCGCACTCGGTGAACAGCGCGTACTTGTTCGGGAAGTGCCGGTACAGGGCCGCGGCGGTGATCCCGACGGCGGAAGCGATCTCCTCCATGGACGCCGCGTGGTAACCGCGCGTGCTGAACACCCGGCCGGCCGCTTCGACGATGAGCTGCCGGCGGTTGCGCGGCCGGACGGCCGCGGCCGGCTCGGAGGTCACCACGGCGCCCGGGCCGGCGAGGGAGCGGACAAGGCCATGGGCGCCAGTCAATCACGAGCCGGACCCGGCGCCCGGGATCGTCCCGGCCGGAGCGGCTGTACCGGTTCGGGCCGAGCAGCCCTTGCCGAGCACCGACAGCGGTCGCTATGTTAATGGAGAATCACATCGCAGAACGAACCCGCAACACCCTCGCATCAGCCGAAACGGCGGGATGTCCAGGCAACGTGGCCTCAGGGAAGCAGGTAAGTAAATGGAAGATCTCAGCAGGAGGAGGGTCCTCACCCTCGGCGCCGCACTGGGCCTCGTCGGTGCCGCGAGCGTCACCCCGGCCTGGGCCTGGGCACCGTCGGGATCGGTGGCCGGAACCGGCACGGGCACCGACCCGTGGTCGGTCTGGGACGACGAGGTGGACTACCTGGTGGCCGCGCTCATCGACAACGGCCAGGTGCCGGCCGTCAACACCGCGATCCGCCCGTGGCTGAACAACAGTGATCCGCTGCCGGCCGGCCTGCCCGCCGACCTCGCCGCCCACCTCGGCCGGGCCAACCGGCTGCCGTCCTGGGCCGACCCCGCCAAGCTGCGCCTGGCCGCCGATTTCAACCGCCGCAAGGACACTTACCTGTTCATGCTGTACGGCCTCGGCAGCGGCATCATGAGCACGGTGATCCCGCGTGAGGCCAAATCGGTCTACTGGTCCGCGGGCGGCGCCAACATGAAAGACCGTGCGGCCAAGACTTTCACCTTCGGCTACGACCTCAGCGAGCTGACCGCCTTCGAGCCCGGCGGCCAGTTCGTGGTCACTGCCAACAAAACGCGCCTGGTGCACGCCGGGGTGCGGCACCTGCTGCCGCAGTCCGCGCACTGGCGGGCGGTCGCCGAGGAGAAGACTCCGATCAGCAACGGCGACATCCTGGTCACCTTCCACAGCCTGGGCACCTTCGTGCACCGGAAGCTGCTCGAATGGCACGTCCCGATGACGGCCGCGGAGGAGGAGGCCTTCCTGCACATGTGGCAGGTCGCCATCCATCTGCTCGGCGTGCGGGACGAATTCATCCCGAAGACGTGGGCCGACGCGGACGCTCAGTCGGCGCAGGTCCTCACCCCCATCCTCACCCCGACCACCGAAGGCAAGAGCCTCGCCCAGGAACTGCTCGGGCTGACCGCGCAGCTGGATCTGGGCGTCACCCGCGGTTTCCTGAACGAGTTCGTGCGCTACGTGCTGAACGACCAGATCGCCGACTGGCTCGAACTGCCCCGCGACTACCTGGCCGCGGCCGCGGTCCGCACCGGCTGGCCGGCCTATATCGCCTTCCGCGAGGGACTGCTGCCCGTCGCGCCCGTCGGGTTCTACGCGTTCGACCAGTTCGTGCGCGCCATCGCGATGCTGTTCCTCAACAACGGCACCTCACCGACCCAGACCCCGATCGTGATCCCGGTCGCGAACCGCCCCGGGGCCTGAATCACGCACAGTCAGTGGGCACAATCAGCGGATGACAACGACCCCGAATGTCGCTGTGGTCGGCCCGGGCGCGATCGGTACGACCATCGCGGCGGCGCTGCACCAGGTCGGGCTCGCGCCCAGGCTGTACGGCCGCACCGCTCGCGACCAGCTCGAACTGCACGCCGCGGCGGACCGCATCGTGGTGCCCGGCCCCGTCCGGGTCGACGCGGCCGAGAGCGCGACCCCGGCTGATCTGGTTTTCCTGGCCGTGAAGTCGACGCAGGTCGAGGCGGCCGCGCCCTGGCTCGCCGCGCTGTGCCGGCCGGACACCGTGGTCTGCGTTCTCCAGAACGGAATCGAGCAGGAAACCGTTGTGGGTGCGCACCTCGCCCACGGCCAGGTGCTGCCCAGCGTCGTCTGGTTCCCGGCGCAGACCCAGGCCGACGGCTCGGTCTGGCTGCGCGACGAAGCCCGTTTGACCGTGCCGGACACCGAGCCGGCCCGCGCGGTTTCCCAGGCGCTGTCCGGAAGTCTGTGCACGGTCGAGCTGGCCGGCGATTTCACGTCGTTGGCGTGGCGCAAGCTTTTGCAGAACGCGCTCGCGGGCCTGATGGCCCTCACCGGCAGGCGCGCCGGTGTGTTCGCCCGCGACGACCTCGCCGATCTCGGCGTCGTGTACCTGCGGGAGTGCCTCGCCGTGGCCCGGGCCGAGGGCGCCGACCTCGGTGACGAGCTGCCCCAGGAGATGATCGACGTGTTCCGGTCCTATCCGGCCGACATGGGCACGTCGATTCTGACCGACCGGGAGGCGGGCCGGCCGCTCGAATGGGACGTGCGGAACGGGGTCGTGTTACGGCGCGGGCGCCGGCACGGCATCCCGACCCCCATCAGCGAGCTGGTGGTTCCGCTGCTCGCCGCGACCAGCGACGGGCCCGGATAGTTCGCTCGGCGCATGGTGCCGAGTGACGGCGGCCGCCCTCACTCGCCGCTCCGGCGCAGCACGACCATCGGGATCGGCCGGCCCGCCCTCGCCTGGTGTTCCCCCGTGCCGGGGTTGTGTGAGACGAACAGTTCGTACAGCCGCTCCCGCTCGGCCCCGACGGCGGGCGTCGCGCGGGCGGCGAACCGCTCGTCACCCAGCTCGACCGTCACGTCGGAGCAAGCCGCCAGATTGCGGAACCAGTCGGGATCCCTTGGTGCGCCGAGGTTTGAGGCGAACACCACCAGGTCCTCGCCGTCGGCCACGTACGCCAGCGGGGTCGTCCTGGCTTGGCCGCTCCGCGCGCCGGTGGTGGTGAGCAGCAGCATGGGCTTGCCCGCCAGGTGGCCGCCCACCGCGCCGCCCGCGGCCCGGAACTCCTCGATCACCGACCGGTTGATCGCCCGCAGGTCCACGTGTCACTCCCTTGTTCCCCCAGCATTTCCGGTACTCA
>DASXYS010000010.1:0-12178 GCA_036502365.1 Amycolatopsis sp. | reverse complement strand
TCCTGGTCGTCGTGGTGGCGGCCGTGGTGATCGGCATCGTCAGCTACTCCAGCTCGCCCGACAGCTCGCAGGCGGGCGACTGCCTGAAGATCGCCGAGTTCACCACCGGCATCTCGCCGGACAAGGTCGACTGCAACGACGCCGCCGCGAACGTCAAGATCGGCGCGCGCCTGGCCAACGCCGCCGACAAATGCCCCGAGGGCATGTACGACGAGTACGAGGTCACCGGCGGTTCGGACTACCGCCTCTGCCTGGTGATCAACGCCAAGCAGGGCGACTGCCTGACCGGCTTCCAGTCGCAGACGGCCGGCTACCGGAAGGTGCCGTGCTCGGACCCGGCCAAGGACGCCGAGCTGGTGAAGGTCGTCGACGGCCAGGAGGGCGAGGCCGTCTGCGAGGGCACGGACGCGACCGACTACCGGTCGTACTCCCAGCCCAAGCTGACGCTCTGCATCAAGTCCTGACCGCGCGGTAAAAGCGAGTAAATGCGAGCTGTAACAAAGGGGGCGTCCGGACTCCATCCGGACGCCCCTTTGCGCCGTTCGTCGCACTCCGTGGGACGGGCTGCGACGGGTCGGTCACTCGCCCTAACCTTTGGCGCCCTGCTCCACCGAGAAGACCAGGAGTCCTGGTGGCGACCACTGAATCCCCAGCCGGAGACAACAAACTCCTCGATTTCCCGACCTCCTGCGCCGCGCCCGTGCCACAGCCGGAAGACCCGGTCCGGGTCGTCCCGCTGGTGGTCGCGGGCGCGCTCGCGATCGGCCTGACGTGGTTCGTGTGGGCGAGCTACGGCGCGAAGTTCGGCGTCCTGCTCGTGCTCGGGCTGCTGCTCGGGCTGGCCTTGTTCCACTCACGATTCGGGTTCACCTCCGCCTGGCGGCAGCTGATCGCCGTCGGCAACGGTCAGGGCGTGCGCGCCCACACTCTGCTGCTCGGCACGGCGGCCACGCTGATCGCGCTGATCTGCGGGACCGGCGCCGGGCTGTTCGGCAGCAAACCGGTGCCGGTGGCGAACGTCGGGCCGATCGGGGTGGCACTGTTCGTCGGCGCCACGCTGTTCGCGATCGGCATGCAGCTGGGCGGCGCCTGCGCGTCCGGCACGTTGTTCGCGGTCGGCTCCGGGCAGTCGACGATCGTGCTCACGCTCGGCGGGTTCATCACCGGCTCGGTGCTCTACACCTGGGGCTACCCGATTTTCAACGGCTGGCCCCAGGTGCCGGGCATCCTGCTCGCCGATCACGTCGGCTGGTTCGGCTCGTGGGCGATCACGATCGCGGTGCTCGCCGCCATCGTGCTGGGCACGCGCACCATCCAGACGCGGCGCCTGCCACCGCCGGTCGACGCCGTGCCCACCGCCCGCGGGTTCGCACGGGTCTACCGCGGCGCGTGGCCGATGCTCGTCGGCGCCGTCGTGCTCGGGGTGCTGGCCGGCGCCGTTTACCTCGTCTCCGGCGGGATCTGGGGCGTGACCAGTGCGTTCAGCCTGTGGGGCGCGAAGATCCTGCAGGTGTTCGGGCTGCACCCGGAGCACTGGGAGTTCTGGCAGCTCAAGGCGAACGCGACTTCGCTGAAGAGTCCTATCTGGAAGGACAAGACCAGCCTGACCGACATCGGCATCATGATCGGCGCCGCGGTGGCGGCCGCGGCGGCCGGCGCGTGGAAGATCCACAGCTCGATCCCTTGGCGCACCGCGGTCGCCGCGATTCTCGGCGGAATCCTGATGGGCATCGGCGCGCGGCTGGCCGGTGGCTGCAACATCGGCGCGTACCTCGGCGGCATTTCCGTCGGCAGCCTGCACGGCTGGCTGTGGGGGATCTTCGCGCTCGGCGGCACGTGGATCGGGATCAGGCTGCGGCCGTTGTTCGGCCTCGGCAACCCGGTGCCCACCGACAGCATCTGCTGAACTCGCTCGCTCCGAGGGGATTTTTCGCCGTTCCACCGTGGACGGTGAAAAATCCCCTTCTGCGTCTCATCGCCTTTAGGCGAAATCGTTGGCTCTTCCTTGCACGGATCAACTACCCTCGGCCGGGTCGCGCAAGGGGGACCGGTCGGCACCGCCACCGGGCTTGCGCCTTCCTGATTCGAAGATGGGGTTCCGCATGCCTGCTCAAGAGAGCCCGGCCGCCACCGGGCTCGAGGACAAACTCGACCGGGGCGTGCTGAAGGTCGCCTCGGTGGTGGTGCTCGGCGCGATCATGGCGATCCTCGACACCACGGTCGTCAACGTCGCGCTGCAGAAGCTGACCCTCGAGTTCAGCACCTCGTTCGACACGATCCAGTGGGTCGCCACCGGCTACATGCTGGCGCTCGCCACGGTCATCCCGGTCACCGGCTGGGCGTCGGACCGGTTCGGCACAAAACGGCTGTACCTGCTGGCGATCGGCACGTTCCTGGTCGGCTCTATGCTGGCCGGGCTGGCCTGGAACGTCGAGTCGCTGATCATCTTCCGGGTCCTGCAAGGACTCGGCGGCGGCATGCTGATGCCGGCGGGCATGACGATCCTGACCCGCGCGGCGGGCCCGCAGCGGATCGGCCGCGTGATGTCGGTGCTGGGCGTGCCGATGCTGCTGGGCCCGATCTGCGGGCCGATCCTCGGCGGCTGGCTGGTCGACGCGGTCAGCTGGCGCTGGATCTTCTACATCAACGTGCCGATCGGCGTGATCGCCTTCCTGCTCGCGCTGCGCCTGCTGCCGAAGGACGACCCGGAGCCCTCGGGCCGGTTCGACTTCGTGGGCATGCTGATGGTGTCGCCGGGGCTGGCGGCGCTGATCTTCGGCGTCTCGCGGATCCCGTCCACCGGCACCGTCGGCGCGGTCGAGGTGTGGCTGCCCGCGCTGGCCGGGCTCGTGCTGCTCGTCGCGTTCGTGCTGCGGGCGCTGCGGGTGGAGCACCCGCTGATCGACCTGAAGCTGTTCCGCAACCGGCCGTTCTCGGTCGCGATGATCACGATGTCGGTGTTCTGCGTCGGCTTCTTCGGCGCGATGCTGCTGCTGCCGACGTACTTCACGTTGGTGCGCGGCGAATCCGCGCTGCACGCCGGGCTGCTGCTGGCGCCGCAGGGCCTGGGCGCGATGCTCGCGATGCCGATCACCGGCCGGCTGGCCGACAAGATCGCCGCGCGCCGCATCGTGCTGCCCGGCCTGGGGCTGATCGTGCTGGGCATGGTGGTCTTCACCCAGGTCGGCGCGACCACGTCGTACGGGCTGCTGCTGTCCTCGCTGTTCGTGATGGGCATCGGCATGGGCTGCACGATGATGCCGATCACCTCGGCCGCGCTGCAGACGTTGCGCCCCAAGGACATGGCCAAGGCGTCCACGGCGACGAACATCGTGCAGCAGACGGCCGGCGCCATCGGCTCCGCGATCATGTCGATCATCCTGGCGGCGCTGCTGGCGGCGAAGTTCGGCGTCTCGACGAGTCAGGGCCAGCTCGCGGCCACGGCCGCCACGCTGAACCCGCAAACCCACACCGCGGCGGCCTCGCTGACCGCCGACTCGTTCGCGACCACGTTCCTGTGGGCGACGGCGCTGCTGGCGCTCTGCCTGATCCCGGCGTTCTTCCTGCCGAAGAAGCGCATCGTCCCGGAGGCCGCGGCGGACTCGGCCGAGCCGGTCGCCCCGCCGGTGCCGATGCACTGACCTTGTCACGCAAGAAAAAGGGGCCGCTCACGAACTGAAGTGAGCGGCCCCTTTTCTGTTACGCAACTGTCAGGAAAGGCGCTCCAGCACCATCGCCATGCCCTGGCCGCCGCCGACGCACATGGTCTCGAGGCCGAACTGCTTGTCGTGGTGCTGCAAGGAGTTGATCAGCGTCGAGGTGATGCGGGCGCCGGTCATGCCGAACGGGTGGCCGACCGCGATCGCGCCGCCGTTGACGTTCAGCCGGTCCAGATCGATGCCGAGGTCGCGGTAGGACGGGATGACCTGCGCGGCGAACGCCTCGTTGATCTCCACCAGGTCGATGTCCGAAATGGACAGACCGGCGCGCTTGAGCGCCTGCTTCGACGCCTCGACCGGGCCGTAGCCCATGATCTCCGGCGAAAGCCCGGTGACGCCGGTCGAGACAACGCGTGCCAACGGCGTCAGGCCCAGCTGCTTCGCCTTGGTGTCGGACATGACGACCACGGCCGCCGCGCCGTCGTTCAGCGGGCAGCAGTTGCCGGCCGTCACGCGGCCATCGGGGCGGAACACCGGCTTCAGGCCCGAGACGCCCTCGAGCGTGACTCCCGCGCGCGGGCCGTCGTCCTTCGACACCACGGTGCCGTCCGGCAGCGTGACGGGCGTGATGTCCTTGGCCCAGAAGCCGTCGGCGATGGCCTTCTCGGCGAGGTTCTGCGACCGCACGCCGAACTCGTCCATGTCCTCGCGCGTGATGCCCTTCAGCCGCGCCAGGTTCTCCGCGGTCTGGCCCATCGCGATGTAGACGTCGGGCACGTTGCCCTTGGCACGGGGGTCGGTCCAGCTGTCCGAGCCCGACTCGGCGGTGGCCTTGGTGCGGTTCTCGGCGTCGGCGAACAGCGGGTTGTGCGTGTCCGGCCAGGAGTCGGAGCTGCCCTTTGCGAACCGCGAAACGGCTTCGACGCCGGCGGAGATGAAGACGTCGCCCTCGCCTGCCTTGATCGCGTGCATCGCCATCCGGGTGGTCTGGAGGCTGGACGAGCAGTACCGCGTGATCGTGCAGCCGGGCAGGTGGTCGTACCCGAGTTCGACGGCGACCGCGCGGCCCATGTTGAACCCGGACTCGCCGCCGGGCAGGCCGCAGCCGAGCAGCAGGTCGTCGATGTCGGCCGGGTCGAGCTGCGGGACCTTGTCGAGGGCCGCCCTGATCATCTGTACGGCCAGGTCGTCGGGTCGCATGCTGACCAGCGAGCCCTTGCCGGCGCGGCCGATCGGGGAGCGGGCGGTGGAGACGATGACGGCTTCGGGCATGGCGTGGACACTTCCTCGGGTCGTCGGCGCTAAGCGGTTGCTCACCATAGTGCCGCCTGTCACGCCCGCCGGAAAGCCGAAGGCGACGTGGGCCACTCCCCGGCTGTATTGATGCGCTTCTCCGGGCCACCACCTTCACCGGCGCCGTGTTCCCGCCCGGAGTCTCCGTACCCGGCTGAGTGGACGCCCGCGCAGGTCAAGCGTTTAGGCTGGACGGCGACCGCCGAGATCCGGCGCGGAAGGGCAGGAGCGCAGTCGTGGAGTACGCCGAGCACATCGTGGATCTGGTGGGCAACACCCCGCTGGTCAAGCTGAACGCGCTGACCGAGGGGCTGAAGCCGCTGGTGCTCGCGAAGGTCGAGTACGTGAACCCGGGCGGCAGCGTCAAGGACCGCATCGCGCTGCGCATGATCGAGGCCGCCGAGCGCTCCGGTGAGCTGAAGCCGGGCGGCACGATCGTCGAGCCGACCTCGGGCAACACCGGCGTCGGGCTCGCCATGGTCGCGCAGCGCAAGGGTTACAAGTGTGTGTTCGTCTGCCCGGACAAGGTCAGCGAGGACAAGCGCAACGTGCTCCGCGCGTACGGCGCCCGCGTGGTGGTCTGCCCCACCGCGGTCGCGCCCGAGCACCCGGACTCCTACTACAACGTCTCCGACCGCCTGGTCCGCGAGATCGACGGCGCCTGGAAGCCCAACCAGTACGCCAACCCGGAGAACCCGGCCAGTCACTACCATTCCACCGGCCCGGAGATCTGGCGCCAGACCGACGGAAAGGTGACGCACTTCGTCGCCGGCGTCGGCACCGGCGGCACCATCTCCGGCACCGGCCGCTTCCTCAAGGAGGCCAGCGACGGCCGCGTCCAGGTCGTCGGCGCCGACCCCGAGGGCTCGGTCTACTCCGGCGGCAGCGGGCGGCCGTACCTGGTCGAGGGCGTCGGCGAGGACTTCTGGCCGGAGACCTACGACCGTAGTGTCGCCGACGAGATCATCCCGATCTCCGACGCGCACTCGTTCGACATCACCCGCCGCCTCGCGGTGGAGGAGGGCTTGCTCGTCGGCGGCTCCTGCGGCATGGCCGTGGCCGCCGCGCTGAAGCTGGCCGAGCGGCTGACCGAGGACGACGTGATCGTGGTCCTGCTGCCCGACGGCGGCCGCGGCTATCTCACCAAGGTTTTCAACGACGACTGGATGTCCTCCTACGGCTTCCTCCCGCCCGACTCCTCGGGCGCGACGGTCGGCGACGTGCTGACGAAGAAGAGCGGCTCGCTGCCCAGCCTCGTGCACACACACCCGAACGAGACGGTCGCCGAGGCCGTCGCGATCCTGTCCGAGTTCGGCGTGAGCCAGATGCCGGTGGTCAGCGCCGAGCCGCCGGTGATGGCGGCCGAGGTGGTGGGCGCGGTCAACGAGCGCGACCTGCTCGACGCCCTGTTCACCGGCAAGGCTCAGCTGGCCGACCGGCTGGACGCGCACATGTCGCCCCCGCTGCCCACGATCGGCGCCGGCGAGCAGGTCAGTTCGGCGATGAAGGCGCTCGAGGCCGCGGACGGCGCGCTGGTGCTGATCGACGGCAAGCCCGCGGGCGTTGTCACCAGGCACGACCTGCTGGGCTTTCTCGCCGGGCGGTGAGCCCCGGTAAATCGGCGGAGCGGGCCGGGGCGTTACGAGCGCCTTGCCCCGCTATCCGATAGCGTGGTCGCGATAGAACTTTTTCGCGTCCTCGTCAAGGGGGTTCAAGACCCACATGAGTGCTCCGCAGCCACCGAACCAGCCCTGGGACGGCGGCCAGCAGCCGCCGCAGGGCCCACCGAGTGGTCCCACACCTCAGCAGGACAGTCCGTTCGGCACGTCGGAGCCGACGCAGGTGGTCCAGCCGGGCCAGCCGCAGCCCTCCTACGGCGGGGGTGCTTTCGGCGAGACGCCGGAGCCGACCCAGGTCGTGCAGCCGGGCGGGGGCCAGCCGGGTGACGCGAACGCGACGCAGATGGTCAACCCGCTGACCGACGGCGGCGCCGAGGCGACGCAGATGGTCGCGCCCAGCCAGCAGCCGCCCGCCATTCCGTACGCCCCGCCGCCGAGCGCGGCCGACAACCCCGCCGCAGTCGGCGGGTTCGGCCAGCAGGGCGGCTTCGGCCAGCCGGGCCAGCCGTACGGGCAGCCGGGCCAGCCCGGCGACCCGCAGGGTGCGTTCGGCCAGCCCCCTCAGCAGCCCCAGGGCTTCGGCGCCCCGGG
Organism: Amycolatopsis sp.; assembly: GCA_036502365.1. Taxonomy (GTDB): domain Bacteria; phylum Actinomycetota; class Actinomycetes; order Mycobacteriales; family Pseudonocardiaceae; genus Amycolatopsis. Next base: position 5,016 of record DASXYS010000010.1, on the reverse strand, counting down.
CGGCTTCGGCCAGCCGCCGCAGGGCGGGTTCGGCCAGCAGCCTCCCGGCTTCGGCGCGCAGCCCGCGTTCGGTGCCCCGGCGGGCGGTGCCGGTGGCGCGGGCCTGTTCGGCTACATCGCCGGCGGGGTCACGGCCGTGCTCGCACTGGTGGCGCTGATCATTTCGTTCAGCTACCTCGGCGACGCCAGCGACTACTCGAAGTCCATCGAAGGCGTGCCGCAGGCCACCATCGACCAGGCGCTGAAGGCGGCGGGGCTCGCCAGCCCCGGCACCGTGATGTTCTACGTCATCATGATCCTGGTCGCCTCGATCATCGGCCTCGTCGGCGGTGTCGGCCTCGCGCTCGCGGGCAAGCTCGGCGGCCTCAAGAAGATCGTGCCCATCGTGGTCGCGGCCGGTGGTCTGATCCTCGGGGTGTTCTCGATCCTGCTGCTCAACGGGACCACGGTGAGCAGCTCCTACCTCAAGCAGATGCAGGCGGCTGGCGGCGGCTCCAACGGCCCCACCAGCACCGCGGGCCTGCCGACGCTCATCTTCGGCATCGTGATCCTCGTGGTCGGCGTGCTCGGCCTCATCCCGGCGACCGCGAAGTTCGTCGGACTCGGCGGCGACGCCGGCCCGCAGCAGCCGGGCGGCTTCGGCGGCCCCGGTGGCTTCGGCGGTCCGGGCCAGCAGCAGCCCGGTTTCGGCCAGCAGCCGGGACAGTTCGGCCAGCCGGGTCAGCAGCCCGGCTTCGGTCAGCCCGGCGGCCCGAACCCGGGCAGCGGTGGCTTCGGTCAGCCGGGCCAGCCGCAGCAGCCGGGTCAGCCGCCGTACGGCCAGCCGGGCAGCGGCGGATTCCCGCAGCCGGGCCAGCCGCAGCAGCCGGGCGGTTACGGCCAGCAGCCCCCGCCGGGTTACGGCCCGCCTCCCGGTTACGGCCCGCCCCCGGGCCAGCAGCCGCCGCCGGGTTACGGCCCGCCGCCCGGTTATGGCCAGCCGCCGCAACAGCAGCAGTGGTGACTGGCTGACGTTCCGTGGTCGAAGGGCCCCTTCAGTGCCGACAACGCGCTGAAGGGGCCCTTCGCCGTTCGCAGCAGTTATTCGCGAGGAATTGAGAAATGCGGTTTTTCGGTAACACTTCGCGATATCGATCTTGATCCATTCCGACCGCGGGGAGGTACGGGCACGGCTTCCTCATTCCTTCTCCATTTCCGGTCCATGGCCGCGTTTTCCGGGCTATGGTGAGCGCCGTCGTTTCCGGTGCGAGCTGATGGGGGAGCAGGAGTGGGTGGCCCGTACGGAGACCCAGCGCAGCCGCCGGAGCCCAGCGGATCGGCGCCGATCCGGCGTCCGTCCGGCGCCACGGCCGTCATCGCCGCGCTGCTCGGGCTGGCCGCCGCTGCCGCCGCCGGCTACGTGCCCGTCACGGTGTTCCTCGGCATCCCGTCCGGCTTCAGCCTCGGCGATCTTCCTATGTGGACACTCGTGGACCTCGGCGCGTACCTCGTCGCCGGGCTGGTCCTCCTACTCGGCGCGCTCGGGACGATCTTCCGCGCGACCGCGGGCGCGGTCCTGCTGATCCTCGGCGCGCTGCTCGCGATCGGCGCGCTCCTCGTCGAGTCCACGCTCGTCAGCACCCTTGGGTACGCGGCCTATTTCCAGTCGGTGTTCAGGCTGCACAACGCGGCCGACGTGGGCCGGGCGGCACTGTGTGTGCTCGCGCCGCTCGTGCTGGTCCTCTCGGCGCTGCCGCCGACCTTCTCCTACCTCCGGTATCGGACACCGGCGGCGCGTCCGTACGGGGCGCACTCGACGGGACAGTGGTGATTTTCGCCCCGAACGGCGCGCCGACCTGGCACGATGATCCCCGACACCGCCCGCCGGATCTCGAGGATGCCCCGTGACCTACCCCCAGAACCCAGGACCGCAGAACCCTGGACCCCAGCAACCGGGGCAGCAGCCGTATCCGGGACAGCCTTATCCGGCGCAGCAGCAACAGCCGTACCCGGGCCAGCCCAGCCAGCCGTTCCCGGCCCAGCCGCAGCAGCCGTACGGGCAGCCGCAGCAGCAGCCCTACGGTCAGCCGAGCCAGCAGTTCGGCGCGCAGCCGCAGCCCTACGGCCAGCAGCCGTTCCCGGCCTACCCGGGCGGCCCCGGCTCGATCCAGCCGCCCAAGCCCGGTGGCGGCACCGCCATCACCGCCGCCGTGCTGGCGATCCTCGGCGGCATCGTCGCGGTGATCAGCGTGATCGGCTCCATCGCGATCATCGTCGGGGTCTCCAGCCACTTCCTCGTGCTCGGCATCGTGTCGCTGGTGGTGAGCCTGGCGATGGCCGGGCTGCTGCTCTTCGGCGGGATCACGCTGATCATGCACAAGCCGATCGGCCGGCTGTGCGTGATGATCGGCTGTGGCCTCACGATCGCGTACAGCGTGGTCTCGGTGATCCTCAACCTCATCGGCACCAGGGGCTTCAGTACCGGCACGATTGCCGTGACCTACGGCTCGTTCGGCACGATCCTCTCGATCCTGCCGCCGATCGCCACCCTGATCCTGGTGATCGTGAAGCCGACCGCGTTGTGGGTCGGCCTCGGCGATCCGAAGCCGGGCATCCCGCAGTACCCGGGCGGGTACTCTCCGCAGCAGGGCGGCGGCCCGCAGGGCTGGTGATCGCTGCAAGGGGAATTCTTTGACGTACGGCCATTCGCCGCGCCGTCGTGGCGCGGGCGCGACCGGGGCCGTGACGGCGTTGCTCGGATTCGGCATGGGCGGGGTCGCGGTGTCGACGCCGATCGTGCTGCTCGCGAAGCTCCCGTCCGGCGCTGCGCTGTCCGGCGGCGCTGTGACCGTGCTCGTGCTGTTTGCCTTGGCAGGGCTGGTTTTGCTCGCCGGCGCCGCCACCACGTTCATCCGGCCGGCGGGCGGGCTGGTCCTGCTGATCGTCGGCGGGGTGCTCGCGGTGGCGCTGGCGCTTCTGGAGCCGATGCTGCTCCGGGCGCCGTACGGAAAGTTCCTCGAACGGTCCTTCGAGTTCCGTGTCGACGGCGCGTACGGCACGGTCGGCTGCCTCACGCTGGCGCCACTGGTGCTGGTGCTGGCCGTGGTGGGGCTGATGGTCCGGGGCGTCCACCGCCGGCAAGACCGGGCCGTGGCCGAGGGCCGGTGTGCGCCGCGCCAGTCCCGGCTGCGGGTGGTGATGACCGGCAACCCGGCGCTGAACCGCCTGCTCGCCACGGTGGTGCTGGTGGCGCTCGGCATCACCGGCATCCTGCTCACACTGTTCTCGATGAGCGACTGGCGCGACGGCAACGGCGTCGTCGCGCTGGTCCTCGAGTTCGCCTGCTGGCTGGTCGTGGCCGCGGCGGGGGTGGCGATGCTCGGTGGACAGCGCTTCGGCGGCCGGCTGGCGATCGGGGCGGCGGCGCTGGCGTTCGTGAACGCGGCGATCGAGGCGCTGGGCCACGACTGGGACGTCTGGCCGGAGCTGGCGGCCGCACTGGTCACCGGCGTCGTCGGCGCGCTGCTGGTGCGGCCGAAGCGGGCCGAAAGTGCGGCCTCGCCTGGCTTTCCCCGGCCTTCGCCGCACCAGGGCGGACCCGCTGCTCCGCCGGACCCGGGCGGACCTCCCGCCCACTGGTGAGATCAGTCCCACCTGACGGGATTGTCAGGGGTGGGCCGTACCCTGGGTCCATGGTCGACGACTACTCCGCCCTGGGCTTCGAAACACGTGCGATCCACGCGGGACAGAAGCCCGATCCGCGCACCGGCGCGGTCATCGTGCCGATCTACCAGACCTCGACGTACGCGCAGGATGGCGTCGGTGGCACGCGCGAGGGCGACTACGAGTACTCCCGCACCGCGAACCCCACGCGCACCGCGCTGGAGCAGGCGCTCGCGGCCCTGGAGGGCGCGCGCCACACGCTCGCGTTCGCCTCCGGCATGGCGGCCTCCGACGCGGTGCTGCGCACCGTCCTGCGCCCGGGCGACCACCTGGTGCTGGGCAACGACGCGTACGGCGGCACGTTCCGGCTGATCGACAAGGTGCTGAGCCTCTGGGGCATCGAGCACACCGTGGCCGACCTGTCGAAGATCGACGAGGTGCGCGCCGCGATCCGCCCGGAGACCAAGCTGGTCTGGTGCGAGTCGCCCACCAACCCGTTGCTGGGCGTCGCCGACATCGCGGCGCTGGCCGGCGTGGCGCACGACGCGGGCGCGCGGCTGGTCGTCGACAACACGTTCGCGACGCCGTACCTGCAGACCCCGCTGGCGCTGGGCGCGGACATTGTGGTGCACTCCACCACCAAGTACCTGGGCGGCCACTCGGACGTGGTCGGCGGCGCGGTCGTCACCGACGAGGACGACCTGCGTGAGCAGCTGTTCTACCTGCGCAACGCGGCCGGCGCGGTGCCTGGCCCGTTCGACGCCTGGCTGACCCTGCGCGGTCTCAAGACCCTCGCGCTGCGCATGGAGCGCCATAGCGACAACGCCGAGCTGATCGCGCAGACGCTCGCGAAGCACCCGAAGGTCTCCAAGGTCTACTACCCGGGCCTGCCCGAGCACCCGGGCCACGAGGCGGCGGCCAAGCAGATGCGCCGCTTCGGCGGCATGGTGTCGTTCCGTCACGCGGATGGCGAGGAGGCGGCCCTGGAGGTCGCCTCGCGCACCAAGCTGTTCATCCTGGCCGAGTCACTCGGCGGCATCGAGTCGCTGATCGAGCACCCGGGCCGGATGACCCACGCCAGCACGGCCGGCTCCACCCTCCAGGTCCCGGCCGACCTGCTCCGCCTCTCTGTCGGCATCGAGGACGCCCGCGACCTGATCGCGGACCTCAACGCCGCGCTGGGCTGAGCCCCTGCCGCTCGTGAGTGCCTATGACGGTTCTAACCGGCTGTGTTGTCTCAGGACCTCACGGACAGATGTGTCTCAGGACTTTCCGGACAGTTTCTGGTTGGTGAGGCGTTGGTAGCGTACCGATCTGTTTAGTGTGAGCTGGCGGGCGACGGTGTCGCCGAGCATGACGGTGACCCGGTCGCCT
>DASXYS010000009.1:0-12801 GCA_036502365.1 Amycolatopsis sp. | reverse complement strand
CACGATGGACACGAGCTTCACCGGCGGACTGCACTCGCGATTCCTGCGCGGCCTCGAACGATCGGACGGCGGCGTGGCCGTCCACGTGGGTGAGCAGGCCGTCACCTACGACCGGCTGCACGAGCTGGCGCTGCTGTGGGGCGGTGCGCTGGCCGAGTCCGGCGCCCGCACCGTAGGGGTGCTGGCGGGCAAGGGAGTCACCGCCTACGCCGGGATTCTGGCCGGGCTGTACGCCGGCGCGACGGTGGTCCCGCTGCGCCCGGACTTCCCGGCCGCCCGTACCGCGCAGATGATCGAGGCGGCCGGGGTGGACGCGGTCGTCGCGGACGCTCGTGGCCTCACCCTGCTGCCGGAGACGCGGTCGTTCATCGTGCTGGCGCCCGAATGTGGCGACCAGCCGTCAGTCCTGCGGCCGCGGGAGGCTCACTCGCTGACGGCGCCTCGGCCGGTGCGTCCGGAGGACACCGCGTACGTGCTGTTCACCTCCGGCTCCACCGGGCATCCCAAGGGGGTCCGGATCGGCCACGCCGCCACCGAGCACTACTTCGGCCTGCTCGACCAGCGCTACGACTTCACGCCGGAAGACGTGTTCTCGCAGACGTTCGACCTGAACTTCGACTGCGCGATGTTCGACCTGTTCTGCGCTTGGGGCGCCGGGGCGCCCGCGGTGGTGCTGCCCGGCGCGGCGTACCGGAACCTGCCGGCGTTCGCGGCCGAGCGCGGGCTGACCGTGTGGTTCTCCACGCCGAGCGCGATCGATCTGGTCCGCCGCACCGGCGGGCTCACCCCGGGCGCGCTGCCGGGCTTGCGGTGGAGCTTCTTCGCGGGCGAGGCGCTGACCGTGCGGGACACGGCGGACTGGCGGATCGCGGCGCCGAACGCGATCGCGGAGAACCTGTACGGCCCCACAGAACTGACCATCACCGTCGCCGGTTACCGGTGGGACGACGAGGTGACGCCGGAGGTCGCGGTGAACGGTGTGGTTCCGATCGGGGAAGTGCACGCGGGCCACGACTATCTGCTTCTCGGCCCTGGTGACGTCGAGGAGGCCGAGGAGGGCGAGCTGGCCATCGCCGGCCCGCAGCTGACGCCGGGGTACCTCGACCCCGCCGACGAACGCGGCCGTTTCCTCGACCGCGACGGCCGCCGTTTCTATCGCACCGGCGACCGCGTCCGCCGCCTCGACGGGACTGATCTGGCTTACCTCGGCCGGCTCGACTCGCAGGTGCAGGTGCTGGGCTGGCGCATCGAGCTGACGGAGGTGGAGCACGCGTTGCGCGATTGCGGCGTCCAGGACACGGTGGCCCTCGGTGTCGCGGGCGACGCGGGTACCGAACTGTTCGTCTTCTACACCGGCGGGGAACGGCCGGTCATCGAGCTGGTCCGCGCGCTGCGGGAGGTGCTGCCGGAGGGGGTGATCCCGCGGCATTACCGCCATGTCGACGAGTTCCCGCTGAACACCAACCGCAAGATCGACCGCAAGGCGCTCGCCGGGGTGGCGGCCGAACTGCTCAGTCCGGTGCCCGTCGGGTGAGCTGATCCGCCAGGGCCTGCCCCACCTGGGTTTCCCGGTGGGGCAGGCCTTTTTTGCCTGCTCAGTGCGGGCGGGCCAGCTCTAGTTAGAACTTCTCACTTTGCCTATTGCTTCCTCGGTTGAGCTGTTATAGCTTGTAACTATCGCAAGAAGCACCAGCAACCGCCGAGGAGAAGAACCGTGACCAGCACGAGCCCGTCCACCTCCCCGAACGCGCAGAACCCGGCGGCCCGCCCGTCCCGTCGCCGCGCTCCGCTGCGGGCCGCCCTGCTCGCGGTGCCGCTGGCCGTGGCCGGGATCCTCGGTGCCGCCGCCGCGCCGGCCCAGGCCGCCACCTCGGACCGGGGCCCGGCCGGTTCGCTGACCTGCCGCGGCCAGGGCATCGACCCGGCCGCCGGGCTCCACTACCGGACCGAGACCCTGATCAAGGCGCCGCTGAGCACCGTCTGGAAGGCGCACACCGACGTGGAGCGCTGGCCCGCCTGGCAGACCGCCGTCAGCAGCGCCCAGCGGCTGGGCCACGGGCCGCTGCGGCGGAACTCGTCGTTCCGGTGGACCTCCCCGGTGCCCGCGACTCCGGTGACCCCCGCGACCACCCTGGTCATCACCTCCACCGTGCAGCAGATCCAGCCCGGCCGGTGCACCCGGTGGACCGGGCCCGCGATCGGCGAGGGGCTGCGCATCGACCGCGGGGTGCACGTCTGGAACTTCGTCCCGGTCAAGGGCGGGGTCCTCGTCCGCACCGAGGAGAGCTGGACCGGCGGCCAGATCGAGGCCGACCCGGCCAACGCCATCAAGTACCTCGCGCCGGGCCTCGACGCCTGGCTGGCCGACCTCAAGGCCCGTGCCGAAGCGGCTCCCCGCCACCACTGAGCCCACCCGGCTCGCCCCGGAAAACCCATGAACCGCAGGAGAAGACGACGACCACCGCCACTCGGCCCCGCGTGAACCCCGCCGACCCTGCCGACCCCGCTGCCCGCCGCACCTCGCTGACCGTGCTGATCGCGGCCTGGCTGGTCCCGGTTTTCGTGCTCGGCCAGTTCGCCCTGATGGCCGGTTTCCCGATCGCGGTGGTGCTGATCGGGACCCTGCGGGACGCCCGGCTGCGTGCTCTGGGTTGGTGAACCGCAGCGGTCACCGCGGCTTACGCCGTGCCGCTGGCGGTCTGGCTGATCGGGCCGGGCAGCGCGCCGAGCCTGTCGAAGTTCCTGAGCCCGGTCGCGACCGGAGTCGTTGTCGCGGTGGGCGTCGCCGTCGCGGTCGCGCACCACGTCGGGCGCCGGCACTCGGGCGGGCGCCGCGCGGCATAGCCTCAAGCGACTCTGAAAAGGCCTGCTCTGCCTGGGTTTCCGGGCGGGGCAGGCCTTTTCGCGTGCGGTCCCGGGAGGCCGGTTAGGGGCCGTTAGGGGTGTGACCGCCCGAGGCGACGCAGCTAGTTTTCTGCGACGTCGGGGGAGGAGTTTCCGCGCCGGCACGTAGTCATCCGGGGCAGGCCCGTCGAGAGCATGGGAGTGGCAGTGGTGGACGATTCTCCTGGCGGTTCGCTGGTGTTTTCGCTGCTGGACGAGGCGGTGGCCGACGCGGCGGGGGCCACGGCGGTGCGTGACCGCGAAGGCGAGTGGACCTACGCGGAGGTCGCGGAGTGGAGCCGGGCCGTGGAGGCCGTGCTCGCCCGTCGCGGGGTGGGGCACGGGGACCGCGTGGTCGTGCAGCTGCCGACCAACCGCGAGCTCGTCGCCCTGTTCTACGGGACCACCCGGCGGGGCGCGGTGTTCGTGCCGATCAACCCGGCGATGAAGAAGTTCCACTTCGACTCCGTGGTGGCCAATGCCGAGCCGCGGCTGGTGCTCACGCCCGCCGAGTTCGGTCCACTGTGGAACGAAGTTGACGCGGCGTTCCGGGCCGGCGAACGAGCCGAGCCGACCGAGGTGACGCCCGACGATATCGCCGTGCTCATCTACACCTCCGGCAGCACCGCCGCGCCCAAGGGCGTGATCGGCCCGCACCGGCAGGTCACCTTCGCCGCCCGCGCGATCCAGGCCGTGCTCGGCTACCGCGGCGACGACGTGGTGTTCTGCCGGTTCCCGATGTCCTGGGACTACGGCCTCTACAAGGTCCTGCTGGCCACCCTCGGCCGCAGCGAGATCGTGCTCGCCGACGCGGAATCCGACCTGCGGCTGCTGCAGCGGATGCGCGAGGTCGGCGCCACGGTGGTCCCCATCGTCCCCTCGCTCGCCACGATGATCGCCACGCTGGCCGAGCGCGCGGCCGGCGACACAGCGCCGGTGCGCCTGTTCACCAACACCGGTGCCGCGCTGCCCGACGCGACCATCGCCAAGCTGCGTAACGCATTCCCGGGTGCTCGGGTGGTCCGCCAGTTCGGCCAGACCGAGTGCAAGCGGATCACGATCATGCCTCCCGAAGAAGACGCGGAACGGCCGGGCGCGTCGGGGCTGCCGCTGCCTGGAACGTCCGTGCACATCCTGGCGGCCGACGGCACCGAGGTGCCGGCTGGCGACATCGGCGAGATCGTGGCGGCCGGCCCGCACGTGATGCCCGGCTACTGGCGCGCGCCGGAGCTGACGGCCCGCGCGTTCCGGCCGGACGAGGCCACCGGCGGGCTCCGCCTGCACACCGGCGATTACGGCCGCCTGGACGCCGACGGTTACCTCTACTTCGAAGGCCGACGCGACGACATGTTCAAGCGCAAGGGCATCCGAATGTCCACTTTGGAGATCGAGGCCGCGGCGATGGACATCCCCGGGGTGCGCGCGGCCGGCGCGATCCCGCCGAGCGAGACCCGGGACCTGGCCATCTGCGTGGAGAGCGACCTCGCGCCGACCACAGTCCTGCGGGAGCTGGCCCGGCGGCTGGAACCGCAGAAGGTCCCGTCGCTGTGCCACGTCGTCGACGAGTTCCCGCTCACGGCCCATGGCAAGAACGCGACCAAAGAACTCGCCCTGCTGGTGGAAGGTGCCCAGGCATGAGCAAATACCCGGCGCTGGCCGAGAAATTCGGCACGCCCACCTACGTCTACGACCTCGACGTGGTCGCCGAGTCCCGCGACCAGCTCTTCGGCCTGCTGCCCGAAGGCTTCCAGCTGTACTACGCGCTGAAGGCCAACCCGCACCCGGAAATCGCGCGTGAGCTGCGTGCCGGGGGCTGCCGCGCGGAGATCAGCTCCACCGGTGAGCTGGCGAACGCGCTGGCCGCCGGCTTCGAGCCGGGCGAGATCCTCTACACCGGGCCCGGCAAGACGAACGGCGAGCTGGAGCAGGCGATCGCCACCGGCGTCCGGATGTTCTCCGTCGAGTCGCTTTCGGACCTGAAGCACGTCGGCGCCGCGGCGGAGAAGCACGGCGTGACGGTGTCCTGCCTGCTGCGCGTCAACACTACGCAGGGCAGCGCGTCCAGCGGCATCCGGATGATGGGCCGTCCCTCGCAGTTCGGCATCGACTCCGAGACGCTGCCCTCGCTCATGCCCGCGCTCAAGTCGGTGCCCGGCACCCGTGTCGTCGGCGCGCACTTCTTCACCATGAGCAACGCGCAGGACGAGGACAGCCTGCTCGCCGAGTACGAGTTCGTGCTGCAGTCGGCCGCGCAGCTGCGCCAGGAAGTCGGGCTGCCGCTGGAGTTCCTGGACATCGGCGGCGGCTTCTCCTCGCCGTACGCGGTGCCGGGCCCGCGCACCGACTACCCGAAGCTGCGCGCCGGGCTGGAAGTGCTGCTCGACCTGTACCTGCCCGAGTGGCGTGACGGCGGCATGGAGCTGGCCTGCGAATCCGGCCGCTACCTGTCCGGTAGCAGCGGCTCGCTGCTGGCCGGCGTGGTGAACGTCAAGGAGAGCCGCGGCCAGCGGTTTGTCATCCTGGACGGCGGGATCAACGTGCTCGGCGGCCTGTCCGGCATCGGCCGGCTGCTGCCCGCCGCGATCGGCATCGACGGCGAGGCCCCCCTGACCGGCAGCCTCGTCGGTCCACTGTGTACTCCCGGCGACTCGCTGGCGAAGGCGGCCAAGCTGCCCGAGCTGGCGGCCGGCGACGTCGTGACGGTGCCGAACGTCGGCGCGTACGGCGTCACCGCCAGCCTGATCAGCTTCCTCGGCCGCCCAGCCCCGACGGAGGTCGTGGTGCGTGGCGAGGACATCGTCTCGGTGTCGCGTTTGGACTATCAGCGAGCCTACGAGGTTTCCTCATGAGCGAGGAAATGCGCGCCTACGGCGGAAGTATCGCGGCCGCGCCGGACCGGCGCACGGTGATCGTCAGCAGCATGGCGTCGGATTCGCACACCTGGAACCTGGTGTACCTGGAGCTGCTGGTCGGCGAGCTGGGCTTCGACGTGGTGAACCTCGGCGCCTGCGTGCCGGACGAGCTGCTGGAGTCCGAGTGCCTGAGCCGCCGCCCGGCGATGCTCGTGCTGAGCAGTGTCAACGGCCACGGTTACCAGGACGGCCTGCGGGTGGTTCAGCGGCTGCGGGCGTTCGAGGAGCTGCGGGCGCTGCCGGTGGTGATCGGCGGCAAGCTCGGCGTCGGCGGCCCGCTCACCGAGGAGGAGACCGGGCAGCTGCTGCTGGCCGGGTTCGACGCGGTGTTCGACGACCATCAGGGCGCGGCCTCGTTCCGCCGGTTCGCGGCGGCGCTGCCGGGGGCCGGCGCCCAGCTGCCGGTGCGGGTGGAGGGGGCTGGCGCGTGAGTACCGCCGACGTTCTTCTTCCCGCGGAGGCGCAATGAGTTTCGAGGAGTTCGTCGCGAGCCGGCACGCGGCCGGCGAACTCGTGGTGCAGCCGCGGCTGGGCTTCGCCGACCCTGCGGTGATGCGGGCCGGGCTGGCCGCGACCAAGGCGGCGGACGCGGCGACCGTCGGCACCGTCACGCTCGACAGCTACACCCGCGTCTGCGACACCGATTCCGTGGCGCACGCGCTGCGCAACGGGATCGCGCTGAACGGCTACCCGATCGTCAACCATCCCGCCGAGGTCACGCGGGCCATGCTCGACGGCATCGAGGGCCCGGACTTCCCGGTGCAGGTGCGGCACGGCTCGGCGCGGCCCGCGGACATCTTCCGCGCGATGATCAAGGCCGGCCTGCACGCCACCGAGGGCGGCCCCGTCTCCTACTGCCTGCCCTACAGCCGCACGCCGCTCGACGAGGCCGTGCGCAACTGGTCCCACTGCTGCGACCTGCTGATGGACGCCGAGCACCCGGCCGGGCGGCCGCACCTGGAGACGTTCGGCGGCTGCATGATGGGTCAGCTGTGCCCGCCCAGCGAGCTGGTGGCGCTGAGCGTGCTGGAGGCGTTGTTCTTCTACCGCAAGGGATTGCGCAGCATCTCGGTGAGCTACGCGCAGCAGACCGACATGACGCAGGACCAGGAGGCCGTGTCCGCGCTGCGCCGGCTCTGCGCCGAGCTGCTGCCGGGGGCCACCTGGCACGTGGTCATCTACGCGTACATGGGCCTGTTCCCCCGTACTCCGGACGGCGCGCGCGGCCTGCTCGCCAAGGCGGCCGAGCTGGCCATGACCACGGGCTCGGAGCGGCTGATCGTGAAGACGGTCGCGGAGGCGCACCGGATCCCGACCGTCGTGGAGAACGTCTCGGCGCTGGAGCACGCAGGTGCGACCGCGCGCGCGGTCACCGCAAAGGCCACTGTGGACAGTGACAACCAGGTCTACCGCGAGGCCTACGCGCTCGTCGACGCCGTGCTGAACAGCCACGCTGACCTCGGCCGCGCGATCGTGGTCGCGTTCAAGCGCGGCCTGCTCGACGTCCCGTTCTGCCTGCACCCGGACAACGCCGGGCAGGCCCGCAGCTACCTCGACAGCCAGGGCCGGCTCGGCTGGTCCGACCTCGGCTCGCTCCCGCTGCGGCACGTGGTGGAGCGCCGGAGCCCGGGGAAGATCACGTCGTCGACGCTGATGTCGGCGCTGTCCCACGTCCAGAACACCTACGACGGCCAGTTCCTGGAGCAGCCGATGACCGCGATTGGAGGGGATTCGCGATGAGCACCCGACGGACCGTGCGGGCTTATCCGTTCGACATGCACGAGATCTCCGTTTCCGAGCAGTACCACGTCCTGCAGCGCGAAGAGCCGTTGAGCCGGGTGCAGATGCCCTTCGGCGAGGCGGCCTGGCTGGCGACGAGGTACGCCGACGTCAAGCTGGTCACCACCGACGCGCGGTTCAGCCGCGAGCTGGCGCAGGGCCTCGACCAGCCGCGGATGCGCCGCCAGCAGATGGGCGACGGCATCATGGGCATGGACCCGCCGGACCACTCGCGGCTGCGGCGGCTGGTCGGCAAGGCGTTCACCGCGCGCCGGCTGGAGCAGATGCGCGAGGGCGTGCGGGAGCTGGTCAACCGGCTGCTGGACGAGATGGTGGCCGGGGGCGACTCGGCCGACCTGGTCGAGCAGCTGGCGCGGCCGCTGCCCGTCACGGTGATCTGCGACCTGCTCGGGGTGCCGAAGGACGACCACAAGATCTTCCGCGAGTGGACGCAGGCACTGGTCAGCGATGCCACGGCGAAGGGCGACGTGCTCGACGTCTACGGCGACCAGCTCGACGCGTACGTCGCCGGCCTGGTGGCCCAGCGCCGTGAGGAGCCGACCGACGACCTGCTCGGCGCGCTCGTCTACGCGCGGGACGCGGGGGACAAGCTCAGCGAGAACGAGCTGATCTCCATCGCCGGCGCCGGCCTGCTGACCGGTGGTGTGGAGACGGTTTCCACGGCCCTGCCCAGCTTCATCTTCACGTTGCTGACGAATCCGGACGAGCTGGCGCTGCTGCGCGCCAACCCGGACCTGATGCCGACCGCCGTGGAAGAGCTGCTGCGATACGTGCCGATCAACACCGCGGCCATGTTCGCCCGGTACGCCACCGAGGACATCCGCTTCGGCGACGTCGTGGTGCGTGCGGGCGACCCGGTGCTGCCGGCGCTGCACGCGGCCAACCGCGACCCGGAGGTGTTCGCGAACCCGGACGCCATCGACCTGACGCGCAGCCCCAACCCGCACGTGGCGTTCGGGCACGGCCCGCACCACTGCATCGGCGCGCAGCTGGCCCGGCTGGAGCTGCAGGAGGCGCTCAAGGCGATCCTCGCCCGATTCCCGGAACTGCGCTTCGCGGACGGCCGCGAGGGCGTGAAATGGGAGTACGGCGTGATCGTGCGAGGGCCTTCCGAGATGCGCATCGCCTGGTGATTTCCCGCCCCTAACCGGCTTTTCTGGGGATCCGGACCGGCGCCGAGCCGCCTTACGATCCCGCCAACAACCCTGAATGCTGCCTTGCTACCGCGGTGGAGTGCGTAATGCCTGAGAGTGAGAAGAATCGGGAATCCGGCTTCGCGGAGCGACTGGCGAAAGTGCCGCCGGGCGACCGCGCGGCCTTCCTGGCCGACATCGTGCACAACGCCACCCGCGCCGCGCTGCGGGCGGTGCGGCCGGATGTGCCGGCGGTGCTGGATCCGGACAGGGCGTTCTCGGACCACGGGTTCGACTCGCTGGCCGCGGTCGAGCTGCACACGCAGCTGACCGCCGCCACCGGCTTGGAACTGCCGGTCACGCTGGCGTTCGACCAGCCGACGCCGTCCGCCGTCGCGCGCCACCTGCACGCTTTGGTGTTCGGTGCGGAGATCGTCGAGAGTGGACCGACGGCGCCGGCGGGCGCAGTGGACGAGCCAGTGGCCATCGTCGGCATCGGCTGCCGGTACCCCGGCGGCGCGGCCTCACCCGAGCAGCTGTGGCAGCTCGTCGCCGACGAGGCGCACACCATCTCCGGCTTCCCGACCGACCGCGGCTGGGACCTGGACAGCCTGTACGACCCCGATCCGGACCGCCCGGGCAGCAGTTACGTGACCTCCGGCGGCTTCCTGCCCGACGCCGGCGAGTTCGACGCGGGCTTCTTCGGCATCGCCCCGCGTGAAGCGTCCGCAATGGACCCGCAGCAGCGCCTCGTGCTGGAAACGGCTTGGGAAGCGTTGGAACGGGCCAAGATCGACCCGGGCACGCTGCGTGGCACGCCCGCCGGGGTGTTCATCGGCGCGGAGGCCCAGGAGTACGGGCCTCGCCTGCACGAGGCCCCGGACGGTCTCGACGGCTACCTGCTCACCGGTAACGCGCCGAGCGTCGTCTCCGGTCGCGTCGCGTACGCGCTCGGCCTCGAAGGCCCGACCCTGACCGTCGACACGGCCTGCTCGGGTTCGCTGGTCGCGCTCCACCTCGCGGTCCAGGCGCTGCGCCGCGGCGAGACACAGCTGGCTCTCGCCGGCGGCGTCGCCGTGATGGGCGGTCCTGGTACGTTCACCGCCTTCAGCCGCCAGCGCGGCCTTGCCGAGGACGGGCGTTGCAAGGCCTTCGCCGAGGCTGCCGACGGCACCGGTTTCGCCGAGGGCGTGGGTGTCCTGGTGCTGGAGCGGCTTTCCGACGCCGTCGCGAAGGGGCACACCGTGCTCGCGATCGTGCGCGGCTCGGCCATCAACTCCGACGGCGCCTCGAACGGCCTCACTGCGCCGAACGGCCCTTCGCAGCAGCGCGTGATCAACCGCGCGCTCGCCGACGCGCGCCTGGAACCGTCCGAAGTGGACGCTGTCGAGGCGCACGGCACCGGCACCCGGCTCGGTGACCCGATCGAGGCGCAGGCGCTGCTCGCCACCTACGGGCAGAACCGCGAGACCCCGCTGCTGCTGGGGTCGATCAAGTCGAACATCGGCCACACCCAGGCCGCGGCGGGGGTCGCCGGCGTGATCAAGATGGTCGAGGCGATGCGCCGAGGCGTGCTGCCGAAGACCCTGCACGTGGACGCGCCGTCATCCAATGTGGACTGGACCGCGGGTTCGGTCGAGCTGCTGACCGAGTCCCGCGAGTGGCCGGAGGCCGAGCGTCCGCGCCGCGCCGGCGTCTCGTCGTTCGGCGTGAGCGGGACCAACGCGCACATCATCATCGAGCAGGCTCCCGCTGCTGCCGATGAGGATCTGGCGGGCGAACAGCTGCCCGCCGTGCCCCTGGTCGTCTCGGCCCGTAGTGAAGAAGCCCTTCGCGCGCAGGCCGGGAAGCTCGCGGAGGCCATCGAGCCGGGGGTGAACCTGGCCGACGTCGGCTTCTCGCTCGCGACCACCCGCGCCGCGCACGACCACCGTGCCGTGGTTGTCGCCGAGAACACCGAAGACGCCGTGCGCGGGCTGCTCGCGCTCGCCGCCGGTGAGCCGGACTCCGCTGTGGTCACCGGTTCCCGCACGCCCGGCAAGCTCGCGATGCTGTTCACCGGCCAGGGTTCGCAGCGGCTCGCGATGGGCCGTGAGCTGTACCTGGCCTACCCGGTTTTCGCCGAGGTTTTCGACGAGGTGATCGACCACCTCGACGTGCAGATGGACCGCCCGCTGCGCGACGTGCTGTTCGGCGACGACCTCGAAGAGCTGAACGGCACCCAGTACACGCAGGGCGCGCTGTTCGCGGTCGAGGTCGCGACGGCGCGGCTGCTGGAGTCGTGGGGCGTCAAGCCGGACCTGCTGCTGGGCCACTCGATCGGTGAGCTGGCCGCCGCGCACATCGCCGGCGTCTGGTCGCTGGCGGACGCCTGTCTGGTGGTCGCCGCCCGCGGGCGCCTGATGCAGGCACTTCCCGAGGGTGGCGCCATGGTCGCGATAGCCGCGACCGAGGACGAAGTCCAGCCGCTGTTGAACGAGCGGGTGAGCATCGCCGCGGTGAACGGGCCGTCGTCCGTGGTCATCTCCGGTGAGCGCGACGCGGTGGCCGACGTCGTGTCGGTGTTCCAGCTGCAGGGCCGCAAGACGAGCGAGCTGCGTGTCTCGCACGCGTTCCACTCGCCGCTGATGGAGCCGATGCTGGCCGAGTTCCGGGAGATCCTGCAGGTCGTCGACTACGCGCCGCCGTCGATCCCGGTGGTCTCGAACGTGACCGGCCGGGTCGCCACGGCCGAGGAGCTGTGCTCGCCGGGGTACTGGCTGTGGCACGTCCGCCGGGCGGTCCGGTTCGCCGACGGGCTCGCGACGCTGGCCGAGGCCGGCGTAACCACGGCGATCGAGGCCGGCCCGGATGCCGTGCTGTCCGCGATGGCCGCCACCGGCCCGTATGCCGAGCAGATCGGTTTCATTCCCGCGCAGCGTCGTGACCACGCGGAGGTGGCGACGCTCGCCGCCGCGCTCGGACGCCTGCACACGCGCGGCGTGGCGGTCGACTGGACCGCGGTCTTCGGCCCGGCCCGCCGGGTCGACCTGCCGACGTATGCCTTCCAGCGCAAGCACTTCTGGCTCGTCTCGCCGTCCGGTCACGGCGATGCGGCCGACCTCGGCCAGCTCGCCTCCGGGCACCCGCTGCTGGCCGCCGAGATCGGCCTCGCCGACCACGACGGGCTCGTCCTCACCGGCCGCGTCGGCCTGCGTTCACACCCATGGCTGGCCGACCACACCATCGCCGGCACCGTGGTGCTGCCCGGCACCGCGTTTGTCGAGATGGCGCTGCACGCCGCCGAGCAGGCCGGCTGCGACGTCGTCGACGAGCTGACCCTCCAGGCGCCGCTGACCCTGCCCGAGGGTGGCGCGGTCGCGGTGCAGGCCGTGGTCGGGCCGGACGCCGACGGCCGTCGCGGCATTGAGTTCTACTCGCGCCCCGAGCAGGACGCGGACGCCGCGTGGACCCGTCATGCCGTCGGTGTGCTCGCCGAATCGGCCACGGTCGTGCCGGAGCCGCTGACCGAATGGCCGCCGCGTGGCGCCGAGGTGGTAGCCACCGCCGAGCTGTACGGCGAGCTCGCTGAGCAGGGTTACGGCTACGGCCCGCTGTTCCAGGGCCTGCGCACGGCGTGGAAGCGCGACGACGTGGTGTACGCCGAGGTCGCACTCCCTGCTGCGGGCCGCGACGCGAAGTTCGGCGTTCACCCCGCGCTGCTCGACGCCGTCCTGCACGCCACCGACTTCGCCCCGGGCGAGGCGCGGGAGGCCGATGAGATCCGCCTGCCGTTCGCGTGGACCGGGGTGCGGCTGCACGCCTCCGGCGCCACCGAGGTGCGGGTGCGGATCACCTCGCCCGCGACCGGCGGCGTCACGCTCGAAGTCACTGACGCGGCCGGCTCGCCGGTGCTGTCGGTCGAGTCGTTCCGCTCCCGTTCCCTCCGCGGCGCCGACCTCGGCACGCGGGCGCAGGACCTGCTCTACACCGTCGAGTGGACGCCCGTCGCGGCTTCCGGCGAGCTGCCTTCGCTGGCCGCGCTGGGCTCCGTCGCCGGTCTGGACGTGCCGGTGAGCGACTCGCTCGTCTCA
>DASXYS010000008.1:0-12984 GCA_036502365.1 Amycolatopsis sp. | reverse complement strand
GGCGAATGAGGCTTCGAACGCCACCAGTGCTTCGGCGTAGCTGTCCTGGTAGAGGTGGATCTGGCCCAGGTTGCGCTGGATGATCGCCTCGCCGTGCGCGGACCCGGCGCGCCGGGCCGCTTCGAGGGCCAGCGCGTGCGTGCTGTGCCAATCGTCCTGGTGGCCGCGCAAATCGAAATACGGCGTGAGGGCGGCGGTCAGCTGCCAGGTCAGGTCGTCGAAGCCCAGCTCGGCGGCCAGGGTCACCGCGGCGACGGTGGTGTGCCGCTCCGCGCCGAACCAGGCGGCGGGGTCCGCCAGCAGCCGCTCCGTCTCCGGCGGCAGGTCCGGCAGCTTCGCGGACTCGTCGCGATACTGGCCGAAGAAGTGGATCGGCATCCGGTCGGCCGCTTCGACGGCCAGCGCGAGATAGCCCTCCAGCACCCGCCGCGCCGCCGCCCGCGTTTTGCCCGGACCGTCGCGCTCGGCCAGCTCCGCCGCGTACACACGGAGCAGGTCGTGCAGCCGGTATCGCGGCTGGCCCGTGGCGTCGGAAGCGACCAGCTCGACGAGGTGGGCGTCCACCAGCACATCAAGGACTTCGTCGGCCGAAGTGCGGCCCAGTGCCGCGGCGACCACCCACGCCGGGAACTGCACGGGGCCGAGCGCGCCGATCCAGCGGAACGCCGCGGCCGCCGACATCGGCAGCAGGTCGTAGCTCAGGGTCACGCTGGCGCGCACGGCGAGGTCGCCGACGCGCAGCTCGTCGAGCCGCCGCCGTTCGTCGTGCAGCCGGTCGGCCAGCACCCGCAGCGACCAGTTCGGCCGGTTGGTCAGCTTCGCCCCGGCCACGCGGATCGCCAGCGGCAGGTGGCCGCACTGGCGCAGGATTGCGGCAGCGTTGTCCGGCTCGGCGGCAACGCGCTCGGCCCCGACGATGCCCTGCAACAGCAGGGCCGCTTCGGGTTCGGGCAGGAGATCGACGTCCACCGGGACGGCGCCGTCGAGGTCCGGCAGGCTCAGGCGGCTGGTCACCAGCACCGCGCACGCCCCGGTGCCCGGCAGCAGCGGCCGTACCTGGGCCGCGCCGCCCGCGTCGTCCAGCACCACGCACATCCGCTTCCCGGCGAGCTGGGAGCGCAGCAGCGCCGAGCGCTCCGGCAGGTCACGCGGCAGGCCCGCGTCCGGGATTCCCAGCGCCCGCAGCAACTCCGCGAGCACCCCCATCGGCGCCCGCGGCGACGAAGAGGTGCCGGCCAGGTCGACGTGCAGCTGGCCGTCGGCGAACGCGTCACGCACGGCGTGCGCGACGCGGACCGCGATCGCGGACTTGCCGACCCCCGGCGCGCCCGACAGCACGATCACCGAAGGCAGCCCGTTCGCGCCGCGCTCGCGCAGCCGCGCGACGATCCGGTCCACCACCTCCTCGCGGCCGGTGAAGTCCGGCAGGTCGAGGGGCAGCTGGCAGACCGGCAGCTCGGCGGGCCGCCGGACCTGGATTTCGGCGGGCAGCACCGGCAGTTTCGGCGGTTTGGCGGACGGCACGGCCAGGGTGGCCCGCAGCTCGCGCAGCCCTTCACCGGGCTTCGCGCCGAGTTCCTCGTCGAGGGTCCGCTCCGCCAGCTGGTAGGCCGCGACGGCCTCGTCGGTCCGGCCGCCGTCGCGCAGCGCCGTGACGAGCTGCTCCCAGAGTTCCTCGCGCAGCGGGTGTTCGGTGACCAGGCCGCGCAGCTCGGCGATCGCCTCGCCGTGGCGGCCCAGCTCGATCCGGGCTTTCAGCCGCCGCTCCTGGACCGACAGCCGCAGCTCGGCCAGCCGGGCGACGGCCGCGCTCCAGCTGTGGTCGTGCGGCAGGCCCTCCAGCACCTCGCCGCGCCACAGCGCGTCCGCCCGTTCGAGCAAAGCGAGCGCCGCTTCCGCGTCGCCGCGATCGAATGCTTTCTGTGCTTCGGCGGCATGCTCGCTGAAAACGACATGATCCAGTTCTTCCGGCGCGGCGCTCAGCTGATATCCCGACGCGCGACTGCTGATCCGGTCACCCAGCTCGGGCGCGGTTTCGGCCAGCCGGCGTCGCAGCGAATGGACGTAGGTACGGATATTGGCCGCCGCGGAACGAGGCGCCGTGCCCGGCCAGAGCACCTCGACCAGCACCTCGGTGGACACCACGACGTTCGGCTGCAAAACCAGTGCGGCCAGCAGCAACCTCGGCTTCGGTCCGCCCAGCGGGACGGCCCGGCCTTCAGCGACGACCTCCAACGGTCCGAGAATCCGGAAAGCCAATGAGGTCAGCATTTTTTTACCCGCCTTCGTGGCAAGGTCCCCATGACCGCGCATCGTAGGAGCGTTCGAGTGGCATAGCTAGATCCATTCGGAGGGCAAAGCGCGGTAAATCGCTTTTGTACGAGTTGTGTACAGCACCGGGTCACTCTGTGGCCATGAAGCGTTCGAAGCTCCGGCGTTGGGCCGGTTTAGGGGTTGTCCTGGCCTCGGCCGGCGCATTCGCCCTCGCCACGGCGGTGCCCGCGGCCGCGGCGGTGCCCGGGACGGTCCAGACCGCGGGCGACCCGCTCAACGTCCGCCGCGCGCCGAACACGGCGGCGACGGCCGTGAAGACGGTGGCAAACGGCGCATCGGTGGGCATCGAATGCCAGACGGCCGGGAACTCCGTGACCGGCCCGCTCGGCACCACCACCATCTGGGACTACGTGCCCGCCCTCGGCGGCTATGTCTCCGACAGTTACGTCAAGACCGGCTCCGACGGCCGGGTCGCGCCCGACTGCGGGACCGGCACCGGCAGCGCCCAGTGCGCGTCGGCGTGCGCGCGGAAGGCCTGTTCCGCTCGTCGGACGCGCATTTCGTCGTCTACGACACCAACGCCGACGGCAGTTCCGCGGTCGTGCAGTACTGGCTCGCGACCGGGGCCGGCCCGTTCTACGTCTGGGCGTCCGGCGGCCAGGGCACTTCGGTGGACAAGGCGGTCGCGGTGCCGAAGGGCTCGTGGGTCTTCTACAAGACCTGCACCGGCCACAACACCTCGCCGCCGACCTTCGCCGGTTGCAGCGCCGGCCTCACCGACTTCGCCGCCTGAAACTCCCCACCCCTGCTTTCCGGAAGGACCCACTATGGGCCAGGTGAACCGACGCTCGGTGCTGCTGGGCGGACTCGCCGCGGTGACCGCGGCCACGGCACTCCCTTCATGGGCGAACGCGCGGACCGCGGCGGCCGTCCCGCCGGCCATCCACGATCCGTTCCAGCTCGGCATCGCCTCGGGAGACCCGCTGCCGGACAGCGTGGTGCTGTGGACGCGGCTCGCGCCGGCGCCGTTGAACGCCGACGGTTTCGGCGGGATGCCGGACGCGACCTACGCCGTGGACTGGGAGCTGGCGACCGACGAGAACTTCGCCTCGGTGGTGAAAAGCGGCTCGGTGGACGCCGTCCGCGCGTCGGCGCACAGCGTGCACGTCGAGCCCGCGGGCCTCGATCCGGCGCGCGAGTACTTCTACCGCTTCAAGACCGCGGGCTACATTTCGCCGGTCGGCCGCACGCGGACCGCGCCCGCTGCGGGCGCCGCGGTGAACCAGCTGAAGTACTGCTTCACCTCCTGCCAGCACTGGGAGGAGGGCTGGTACCACTCGTACAAGGGCGTGGTGCGCGACGACCCGGACCTGGTGCTGTTCCTGGGCGACTACATCTACGAGAAGCCCTCGGGCCGGGTGAAGTCCGAGCTGAACCCGCGGCGGCTGGCCGTGCCGCAGGACACCACCACGCTGGCGCTCTACCGGGCGCGCCACGGCCAGCACAAGACCGACGTCGACCTCAAGGCCGCGCACGCGCTCGCCCCCTGGCTGGTCGTATTCGACGATCACGAGGTCATGAACAACTGGAACGGCACCACGAGCCCCGCGCCGGCGGCGCGCAAGACCGCGGCGTTCCAGGCGTTCTACGAGCACATGCCGATCCGCTCGACCGCGAAGCCGAACGGCGCGTCGATCCAGCTGTACCGCCAGTTCCTGTGGGGCGATCTCGCGCGCTTCCACATGATGGACACCCGGCAGTTCCGCAGCGCGCAGGTGACCGGCACGGCGTGCGGCCCGTACCGCGACCCCGCGCGCACGCTCACCGGCACGGCGCAGGAACAGTGGCTGCTCAAGGCCTTCGAGACGCACCCGGCGACGTGGGACTTCCTTGGCCAGCAGGTGTTCTTCGCCCAGCGCGACGGCGACGGCAACAACACCACCTGCGAGAGCCCCGACTCGTGGGACGGCTACCAGGCCTCGCGTGACCGCATCACGCAAGGCTGGATCGACCGTCAGGTGCCGAACCCGGTGGTGCTCACCGGCGACGTGCACCGGCACTGGGCGGCCGACCTGCGCAAGGACTATTACGACCACAGCGACCCGATCGTCGGCTCGGAGCTGGTGACCACGTCGGTCACCTCGAACAGCGACGGCGCCGCGCCGCCGGACGCCGCGTGGCTCGCGAACAACCCGCATGTCAAGTACTGCAAGGGCGAACGCGGCTACGTCCGCGTGACGGCGACGCCCGCGCAGATGCTGGCGGACTTCGTCGTGGTGTCCGACACGAGCGTCAACGACCCGGCGAAGCTGGTCATCAAGACCGACAAGAGCTTCGTGGTGAACGCGGGTTCGAAGGGGCTGCAGGCGGTCTAGGACTCCTCGTCGGCGAGCAGGTCGATCGCCAGCGCGGCCGTCCAGCCGAACGAGCGGGCGCCGTGGCCCGCGCCGCTGAGCGGGTCGACGTACTCGGCGAAGTCCGTCCAGCGGGCCAGGTTCAGCAGGTCGAGGCGCAACTGGTGGGCCAGCGCGTCTTCGCCCTGGCGGAGCAGGCCTTCGCGGACCAGCCAGCCGACGTTGGCCCACGCCGGGCCGCGCCAGTACTTCGCCGGGTCGAAGCTCGGCGACGTGAGGTCGTAACTCGGGACGGCGAGCACCTGGCCGAGCCGGAAGCGCGGGCCGGTGGCGGTGCTGAGCAGGGCGGGCGCCACGGCGAGGTCCGGCAGCAGCAGCGGCAGCAGGCCGCCGCTGGTGTACTCGCGGCAGGCCTTGCCGGTGCGGACGTCGAGGGGAAAGAAGAACCCGGCGCGGGTGTCCCACAACCGTTCCGTCATCGCCTTGGCCAGCCGGGCCGCGCTCTCGCGGTGGCCCGCCGCGGCGGCCGGCAGGCCCAGCGTGACGGCGATCTCGGCCAGCGCCAGCTCGGCGTCGGCCAGCAGGGCGTTGAAACCCGGGTCCTCGACCGTGAAGCTGTCGCGCTCGGTCGGCCAGTGGACGTCGGAGTAGTCGCTGTCGCGGTAGCCCGAGGCGAGCCGCACGTAGCGGCGGTACTCGTCGTCGGTGGGACGGTCCGCGGGCGCGCCGTGCACCAGGTCGCGGCGGGTGAACTGGCCGGGGTCGGCCGGAGTGACGCGCGAAAGCGGCTCGTCCCACGCCGGGCTGTTGTCCATTCCGGACTCCCACGGGTGCACGATCGACACCAGCCCGTGGCCGCCGAAGTCGCGGTGCGCCAGCAGATATCGGTGCCACGCCTTGAGTTTCGGGTACAGCGTGGCCAGGAAGGTGTCGGTGTCCGAGCCGACCGGGTCGGCCTGGTGCACCGCCCACACCGCCCGCGCGTGCACCGGCGGCTGGATCAGCCCGGACGTCCGCCCGGCGCGCCAGAAGCCCGGCCCCGGGAAGTAGGCCTCGGCCGGGGTGTCCGGGTTGAACAGGATGTGCGGCACCCGCCCGTCGCGCCACTGCGCGTTGAACAGGGTGACCAGCTCCCGCCGCGCCCGCTCCGGCGCGAGGTGGCGCAGGCCCAGCGCGATGAACGCCGAGTCCCAGCTCCACTGGTGGGGGTAGAGGCCCCGCGACGGGACCGTGGACGAGCCGAGCCAGTTGTCTTCGAGCACGCGAGCGGCAGCGGCGCGCAAGGCGCTCGATGTTTCCAGCATGTGTCCAATTTATCTCCGACTTTTGTCTTGTCAATGGACAGAAGTGGTGACCTGGGATGATGTGCGCTACACCCGAATGGCGGCGGAGGGAGGGCCGGGCATGACCGGCGGAGCGGCCCCCACCACGGCGGGCGAGCTGTTGTACCTGGTCCGGACCGGTCAGGCGACCACCCGCAAGGCGTTGCAGACGGTCAGCGGGCTGTCTCGGTCGACGCTGGTCGGACGACTGGAGCAGCTCCAGGCGGCCGGTCTGCTGACCGAGGGCGGCCACGAGGATTCGACCGGCGGGCGGCCCGCGCGGTACCTCCGGTTCGACGACCGGCACGCCGTGGTCCTCGCCGCGAGCGTCGACACGATGCACACCGAGGCCGCCGTCACCGACCTGTCCGGACGACGGCTCGCGCGCCGCGGCGGCGGCCTGCGCGTGGCCGACGGGCCGGAGCCGGTGCTCGACACCATCGCGGGCTGGTTCGACGCGCTGCTGGCCGAAAGCGGCCGTGGCGCCGAGGAAGTCGCCGGGGTCGGGCTGTCCGTGCCGGGGCCGGTGGAGCCCGGCGTCGCGCGGGTGAGCCGTCCGCCGATCATGCCCGGCTGGGACGGCTATCCGATCGGCGCGCACCTCGGCACCCGCTTCGCCGCGCCCGTGCTGGTGGACAACGACGCGAACCTGATGGCGCTCGGCGAGCACCGCTCGACGTACCCGGACTCGCCGGCCTTCGTGCTCGTCAAGGTGTCCACCGGGATCGGCGCGGGGCTGGTGATCGGCGGCGAGGTCTACCGCGGCATCGACGGCGGGGCCGGCGACATCGGGCACATCCGCCTCGCCGGTTTCCCGGATGCCCGCTGCATGTGCGGCTCCTACGGCTGCCTCGCGGCCGTCGCCAGCGGTGGCGCGCTGGCGGCCCGGCTGACCGAGCAGGGCCTGCCGACGGTGTCCGGCTCCGGCGTGCGCGAGCGGATCGACGCGGGCGAGCCCGCCGCCGTCCGGCTCGCCGAGATCGCCGGCCGCCAGGTGGGGGAGGTGCTGGCGACCGTGGTGTCGGTGGTGAACCCGGAGGTGCTGGTGATCGCCGGGGATCTCGCGGAGCCGTCGTTCGCCGCCGGGGTGCGCGAGGTGCTGTATCGCCACGCCCTGCCACGTGCGACGCGGAACCTGCGCGTGGAAATCGGCGGCCGCGGCGGCGACGCGGCGGTGAGCGGCGCGGTCGCCACGGTGGTCGAATCGGTGTTCGCGCCCGCCGCCGTGGACCGGCGGCTGAAAAGCTCGTGAGTGTTCATGACGGTTAGAACCGGCATGAAGACTCACAAGGCCCGACGGAAGTAGGTGGCGCGCCGCGGCCCCGCGTGTTCCGCCATACCGCTGAGCGGCACAGCAGAACCGGACGTATCCCCGTTTTCCTGACATTCCACTCGGGACAGCCGGGACGAACCGGACTCCCCGTAGGGAAAACCCGGTCGCGCCGGTCCGTCTGTCCCGTGAGGACAGATAACGGTTCTGAACTCACCAGTGTGAAGCTTCCCTGACGCGGCACCGCCGACATAGTCTCGTGCGGACGTTCTGCGGCCTGGGGGCCGCGCTTCACAAGGGAGTTGCCTGTGCGAAGAAGTCTGACCGTGTTCCTCTCGCTCGCCGTGGTGGGTGGGCTCGCCGCGACCGCGCCGGCCGTCGCGTCGGCGCAGGGGCGCCAGGACATCCCCCAGTCGCACCCGCTGTGGGCCAGCCCGCAGGCCAAGGTGGCCGACACCGCGCCGTCGTCCAAGCTGGACTTCCGGGTTTACCTGAACCTGCGCGACCAGGCCGCGGCGGAGGCCGCGGCTCAGTCCGTGTCCGACCCGGACAGCAAGGGGTACCGCAACTACCTTTCGCCGCAACAGGTTCGTGACCAGTTCGCGGCGTCCGACCAGACCGTCGGCGCGGTGAAGAGCTGGCTGCAGGGCAGCGGCTTCCAGATCGGCGACGTGCCTTCGAACCGCGCGTACGTGGAGGCCGTCGGCACCGCGGACCAGGTGCAGCAGGCGTTCGCCGTCAAGCTCGGCAAGTACTCGGTCAAGGGCCAGACCCTGCGCGCCGCGGACAAGAACCTGTCCGTCCCCGCCCCGCTGGCGAACGACGTGCTCGGCGTGATCGGCGTGGACCAGGCGACCAGCCTGTTCAAGCCCGACCACACCGCCGGCGCCGCCACCCCGGCGACGGAATCGGCCAAGCCCGGCGTCGTGGCGCCCGGCCCCGGCTTCCGCAACGCGGGCCCGTGCAGCACCTACTACGGCGAGAAGGTCGACACCACCGACCCGGCGTACCAGGGCAAGCAGCTTCCGTACGCGCCGTGCGGCTACACCCCGGCGCAGCTGCGTTCGGCGTACGGACTGGACAACGCCGCGAAGCTCGGCGCCGACGGAAAGGGCACCACGATCGCCATCGTGGACGCCTTCGGCTCGCCGACGATCTACTCGGACGCGTCCACCTACGCCAAGCGCAACGACCCGGCGCACCCGTTGACCCAGGCGCAGTTCAGCCAGCACGTCTTCCCGCCCACCCCGGGCCAGGAGGCGCCGGAACAGTGCGACGCCGCGGGCTGGTACGGCGAGGAGACCCTCGACGTCGAGGCCACGCACGCATTGGCGCCGGGCGCGAACCTGCTCTACGTCGGCGGTGCCGACTGCCAGGACCTGTCGCTGGACGCCGCGCTGAACTACGTGATCGCGGGCCACAAGGCCGACATCGTGTCGAACTCCTACGGCGACACCGGTGAGGACATCCCCGCCGACGAGGTCAAGGCGTTCAACCAGATCTCGATCCAGGCCGTGCTCGAGGGCATCGGCGTGTACTTCTCCTCCGGTGACAACGGCGACGAGGTCGCCCGGCTCGGCACGCCGTCGCCGGACTTCTCCGCCTCGGCGCCGTGGATCACCGCGGTCGGCGGCACCTCGCTGGCGGTCGGCAAGGACGGCCAGCGGCTGTTCGAAACCGGTTGGGAGACCGGCAAGTCGACGCTGACCAACGGCGCGTACACCCCGGCGTTCCCGGGTGCGTACAACGGCGGCGCCGGCGGCGGCACGAGCCGTCTGTTCAAGCAGCCCTTCTACCAGAAGGGCGTTGTGCCGGACGCGCTGTCGACGAAGAACCAGACCGGCAACTCGAAGGGCCGCGTGGTCCCGGACATCTCGGCCGTCGCGGACCCGAACACCGGCTTCCTGATGGGCCAGACGCAGACCTTCCCGGACGGCGCCTACTACGACCAGTACCGGATCGGTGGCACCAGCCTCGCGTCGCCGGTGTTCGCCGGCATCATGGCCGTGGCCGACGGCCTCGACCACTTCCACCACGGCTTCATCAATCCGGTGATCTACAAGATGACCTCGCGCACCTCGGCGATCAGCGACGTGAAGCACGTGGACGCTGCGGTGCAGCGGGTGGACTACGTCAACAGCGTGGACGCCACCGGTGGCCTGCGCACCTCCGCCCGCACGCTCGACTACCCGAACCTGACCATCCACACGACAAAGGGCTACGACGACGTGACCGGCCTCGGCTCGCCGAACGGCTTGGCTTTCCTGTTGCTCGTCTAACGCACTGAGGGTCGGTGAAGGCCTCTTCTCCCGTCAGCCGGCGGGGGAGGAGGCCTTCGCCGTTCGCGCCTTAAGGTGATCGCGGGAAGCAACGACCACAGGAGCGGCAGATGAGCGGGATCGACGCGGATGTCTTCGGCGGGCGGATGCCCACGGGGGCGGGCGACTTCGCGATCGAGACGCACGGGATCACGCCGATCCCGGCGGCGAACCGGTTCGGCCGGCCGTGGCGGCTGGCCAGTGTGTGGTTCGCGCCGAACCTGACCATGACGGCGGTGTTCACCGGCACCCTCGGCGCCACGCTGGGCCTGGGCTTCGGCACCGGGTTCCTGGTGCTGCTGGCCGGCACAGTGGTCGGTTCGCTGCCCGTGGCGTACCTGTCGACCTGGGGTCCGCGCACGGGCACCGGGCAGCTGCCGCTCGCGAGGCTGCCGTTCCGCGGTGGGGTGGTGCTGCCCGGGCTGGTGCAGTGGCTCGGCTCGATCGCGTGGGACGCGCTGGTCGGGCTGTTCGGCGGAGAGGCGCTGGCGCAGCTGACCGGCCTGCCGTTCTGGGGCGCGGTGCTGATCGTGCTGGTGCTGCAATGCGCGCTGGGGGTGTTCGGCTACGCCGTGATCCATCGCGTGCAGGCCGTGATGAGCGCGGTGCTGGTGGTCGCCTTCGTCGCGCTCGCCGTGAAGGTCGTGCTCGATCACCCGATCACGTACACGAACTCCGCGAGCGGCGGTGACCTCGCGGGCGGAATCGTGCTGTTCTCGACGATCACGCTCAGCCTGGCGATCTCCTGGGCGCCGTACGCGTCGGACTTCAGCCGTTACCTGCCCGCGTCGACGCGTCCGCGCGGGGTCTTCTGGTTCACGATGCTCGGCCTCACCGCGTCGTACGCGATCGGCGAGGGCATCGGGCTCGCGCTCGGCACGGCGCTGGGCGACCAGACTGCCGCGGGCGTCTCGACGTTGCTGGGCGGCGGTCTGCTCGGTGCCCTCGCGCTGCTCGTCATCGCGCTGGCCGCGGTCTCCTCCAACGCGATGAACGACTACAGCGGCTCGCTCGCGCTGCAGACCGTCGGCGTCCGCCTGCGCCGCCCGGTGTCCGCGGTGCTGGTGACGGTGCTCGCGTTCGCGCTGATCCTGTGGATGCACAGCGGTGACCTGGCCTCGAAGTTCCAGAACGTGCTGCTGGTCGTGAGCTACTGGATCCCGCCGTTCCTCGGGGTGGTGGTGCCGGACTGGCTGCGCCGGGCTCGTCCCGGCCGAGAGGTCGACGTCTCCGCCGAGCTGGCGCGGCCGGTCCGCTCGTGGGCCGCGCTCGTCGCGTTTGTGGCCGGCTTCGCCGCCGCTGTCCCGTTCATGAACACGACTGTCTACACCGGACCCGTCGCGGCGGCGTTGCACGGCGCGGATTTGGCGTACTACGCGGGTTTTGTGGTTTCGCTCGTCGTGTACCTGCTGCTGCGCGGGCGTCGCACGCCGGAAACGAGTGTTCTGCCGGATTAGTCCGAATACCGGCATGGGCCGAACGTGGCCCGAATGTCCGGAAGTTGAAAATTAACTACCTTCGTCGGTTGTTCGAAGTTCACGAAAACCCGAGTCTTGGTGGGGTTCGGTCCCCATTTACCTCCGAATCCGGCCCCCATCCGGGGCCTGATCCGGCCTGCCCGGAGGAGAACTTCGCCGATGACCTTGCGACGACCACTCGTGCTGCTCGCAGCCGGTGTGCTGGCCGCGGCCGTCACCACGACCACGGTTGCCCAGGCCCAGACTTCCGACCCTCGCAGCCCGCAGACCGCCGAGGCGATGGCCGTCACGGCCGCGCAGCAGCTGGTGGCCGCCCGGCCCGCCGCGCTGCATGCCAGCGCGGACGACGTTTTCCAGCCCCACAACGTGATTTCCTCGACCAACGGGCTGAAGTACGTGCCCTACGACCGCACCTACAAGGGCCTGCCGGTCGTCGGCGGCGACTTCGTCGTGGCCACGGACTCCGCGGGCAAGGTGCTCACCACCTCGGTCGCGCAGACCACCGCGATCAACCTGCCCAGCACCACCCCGAAGCTGACCGCGCAGCAGGCCGAGGCGGTCGCCCGCCAGCAGGTGCCCACTGTGGACAGTGTGACTCCCGCGCAGCTCACCGCCTTCGCGCTCGGCACCACGCCGAAGCTGGCGTGGAAGACCCAGGTCGCCGGCCGGAACGCGGAGGGGCCGAGCAAGCTGGACGTCGTCGTCGACGCGTTGACCGGCAAGGTGCTGCACACGCAGGAGCACGTGGCCTACGGCGACGCGCAGGGCGTGTGGAACGGCCCGGAGCCGCTGCACATCGACACCACGCAGTCCGGCGGCAGCTACTCGATGACCGACCCGAAGCTGACGAACGTCAGCTGCCAGGACGCCGACACCAACAAGACCTTCACCAAGTCCAGCGACAGCTGGGGCAACGGCGACGAGACCAGCAAGGAAACCGGTTGCGCCGACGCCCTGTTCAGCATCCAGGCCGAGAACAAGATGCTGACGGACTGGCTGGGCCGCAACAGCTTTGACGGCAACGGCGGCGGCTGGCCGATCCGGGTCGGCCTGAACGACCAGAACGCCTACTACGACGGCACCCAGGTCCAGATCGGGCACAACACCGCCGGGCAGTGGATCGGCTCGATCGACGTGATCGCGCACGAGCACGGCCACGGCATCGACGACCACACCCCCGGCAGCCTGTCCGGCAACGGCACCCAGGAATTCGTCGCGGACGTCTTCGGCGCCTCGACCGAGTGGTACGCCAACGAGGCCGCGCCGTACGCGGTGCCGGACTTCCTCGTCGGCAACCAGGTGGACCTCGTCGGGAGCGGGCCGATCCGCAACATGTACGACCCGTCCAAGCTCGGGGACAAGAACTGTTACGACGACTCGATTCCCGGCACCGAGGTGCACGCCGCGGCGGGCCCGGGCAACCACTGGTTCTACCTGGCCGCCGAGGGCACGAACCCGACCAACGGCCAGCCGGTCAGCCCGACCTGCAACAACTCCCAGGTCACCGGGATCGGCGTGCAGGACGCGGTGAAGATCTTCTACAACGCGATGCTGCTCAAGACCAGCGACAGCTCCTACCAGAGCTACCGCACCTGGACGCTGACCGCGGCGAAGAACCTCTTCCCGGGCAGCTGCACCCAGTTCAACAGCATCAAGGCGGCCTGGGACGCGGTGAGCGTGCCGGCGCAGTCGGACGATCCGACCTGCAGCTAGTTCGCGGCTTGAGGATCTGATCCCGAGAAACCGTCAAGGCCTCCTTACCCGCGTCGTACGCGGGTAAGGAGGCCTTGACGGCTTTCGCAGGGTTGTCGCCGCTGATCTTCCCGCCGGCGTTGCGCACGTCGGCGTGATGTTGACGATCTTCCGGTTGTTCCCGTCGTTGATGACGTTGGCCCAGCCCGAGACGTAGTTGGCCTCGGTCGGCGAAACGCGGGTGCTGCAGCAGGCGTGCCAGTCCGGGTTGTCGTC
>DASXYS010000007.1:0-7868 GCA_036502365.1 Amycolatopsis sp. | reverse complement strand
GCCGCCGGCGGTCAGCAGGGCCCCGAACACCGAGGTGCCGAGCGCTCCGCCGATGGTCCGGAACATGGTGGTGTTCGCCGTCGCCACGCCGATCTCCCCGGCCGCCACTGTGTTCTGCGCGATCAGGGTCATCATCTGCGTGCTGAGGCCGAGCCCGAAGCCGATCAGCACCAGCGCGCCGCTGGTGATCCAGACCGAGGTGCCGGCGTGCAGGGTGGCGAGCACACCGCACCCGGCGGCCAGGCAGAGCGTGCCGGCGATCGGGAAGATCCGGTACCGGCCGGTCCGGCTGCTCAGCCGGCCGGCCACCTGGGACGCGACGACCACGGCCAGTGTCATGGGCAGCAGCAGGACTCCCGAGCCGGACGCGGTCGCGCCCTGCACGTTCTGCTGGAACAGCGGGACGAAGGTGATCGTGCCGAAGCTGACGACGCCGACCACGAAGATGATCACCGTCGTCGCCAGGATGTTGCGCTGGGCGAACAGGCTCAGCGGCAGGATCGGCTCGCGGCTGCGGCGCTCCACCAGCACGAACGCGATCAGCGCGACGACGGTGACGACGGCCAGCAAGCTCGTCGGCCCCGCGTGGCCGATCGTGGTCGTCAGCAGCAGCAGGCTGGTCACCGCGACCGTCAGCAGGAACGCGCCGCGCAGGTCGAGGTGGACCTTGCGGTGCGGCACCGCCGGCACCACCAGGACGATCGCGGTCGCGGCGATCACCACCAGGCCGAGCGGGAGGTTCAGGTAGAAGTTCCAGCGCCAGCCCAGCAGCGAGGTGACCACACCGCCGAACAACGGCCCGCCGATCTGCCCGGCGGCCATGACGCTGGCGGTCATGCCTTGGTAGCGCCCGCGTTCACGGGGTGGCACGAGCACCCCGATCAACGACAGCGCGCCGACCACGAGACCACCGCCGCCGAGCCCCTGGACCGCCCGGAAAGCGATCAGCTGAGCCATGTTCTGCGCGAATCCACAGGCCACGGAGGCGACCGTGAAGAGGACAAGCGCGCTGAGGTGGACCCGTTTCCGTCCGTAGAGGTCACCGAGCTTGCCCCAGATCGGCGTGGAAGCCGCCGTGGTCAGGGTGTAGGCCGTGACCACCCACGCCAGGTGGTCGAGGCCGCCGAGTTCGGCGACGATCGTGGGCATCGCGGTGCCGACGACGGTGTTGTCGAGCATCGCGAGCAACATCGAGAGCAGCAGGACCCCGAACGCGACCCGGAGCCGCTTCGGGCTCATCGCCGGTGCAGTGGCCTCGGTTTTGGGCTGGAGCACAGGAATCGACATGGTCAGTGCGTGACGTCGAGGCCGAGCACCACGTCGGCGGTGCGGTCCGGCTGTTCGAGCTGAGGCTGGTGCCCTGCCTCCCGGATGACGGTGAACTTCGCGCCCTCGTCGTGCTCCCCCGCGAACGACGCCGCGTACGCCCGGCCGTAGGCGACATCGACGATCCCGTCGCTCTCGCCCCAAGCCACCCGCACCGGCAGCCGCACGGATTCGAGCCGCGCACGCAACTCCGGGTCGTGCATGTACGGGTGGCCGGCGTAACGGTCCAGCGCCGCGGCGTTGTCCTTCATCGCGGCGAGCCGCCCGGGCGGCATGGTGGCCGAGTCCATCCGGAAGCGGTCGGGGTCGTGGAACACGAGATCCGCCAGCCGGCTCGGCGGCTCCGCCGAAATGTCGGTGATCGGGTGCCCGTCGACGGTGATCCCGACCGCGTCCAGCAGCACGAGCCCACCGACCCGGCGAACGCCTTCGGGCTCGGCGTCTCGGGCTTCCTGCTCGTCGACCCCCATCCGCGCCGCGATCCAGCCACCCACCGAGTTGCCCGCGACGAGCACGTCACGCAGGTCGAGTGCCTCGATCAGCCGACGGAACGCCCGGGCGATGTCCGCGACGTCGCGGACCCGCCCGGAACCGGGCGTCCCGTCGAACCCGGGGACGACCGGCGTGAGCACCCGGACCCCGCGCGCGGCGAGCGCGGCGGCCAGACCGGCGACCGAGGCCGGGCCCGCGCCACCGTGGACCAGCAGCACCGGCTGTCCGCTGCCCCGGCTCTCGACCCGGATCACCAGGTCGTCGTCGAGGTGGCAGTCTTTGATTTCCGGCTCGGCGGGCGCCCCGGGATCGTCTTCGGCGTAGGTGGTCGCGGCCTCCGTCTGGTAGTTCCCCATGATTTCGGCGATCTCCTCGCCGTTCGCCGGCCGTCCCGCCTTGGCCGCGAAGTCCCGCAGGTCCCGGAA
Source organism: Amycolatopsis sp. (assembly GCA_036502365.1). Taxonomy (GTDB): domain Bacteria; phylum Actinomycetota; class Actinomycetes; order Mycobacteriales; family Pseudonocardiaceae; genus Amycolatopsis. Next base: position 5,625 of record DASXYS010000007.1, on the reverse strand, counting down.
GTACTGGACGTACAGGTCCGGGGTGAAGGTGTTCAGGATGACCGCCGGCTCGTCGCCCGGGTTGGCGAAGGTGTGCGGCGCCCCCGGCGGCACCATGACCAGGCTGCCGGCCGTGGCGTCGTAGGAGTCCTCCCCCACGGTGAACCGGACCGTCCCCCGTACGACATAGAAGCCTTCGTCGTGCGCGGCATGCCGATGCTGCGGCGGACCGGTCACGTGGGGAGCCACGACGAGCTCCCCCAGGCCCAGCCGATGACCGGTGGTGCTGCCGTCCTCGAGAATCCTCAGCTGGATCGGCCCGGTCAGGGTGATCTCGCCGGCTTCCGGCCCGACGATCGCGATGCGCGTCACGTCCGCTCCTTCATGAGAGTCAACTTGCATGGGGAGACTACGGCCTAGCCTTCAGTTCATGCAAGTCCACTCTCATAACAGCGGGATACTCTCGACTGGGTCGCCGCAGGTAGCGGATGACGCTTTCCCCGCGCTGAGCGAGGCGGAAGCGTCATCCGCTCGACCCGAACCGCCCACCCGGCCGGAGCGGCTCAAGCGACGGGGAACGTGGCGCCGATCCCCATACCGGTGATCCACTCCGGCACCGGCTCGTAGCTGGTCCACACCAGCGGCAGACCGGCCGCGACCTGGCCGATCAGCCAGCAGCGCACCTCGTGGCCGCCGGTGCCGGCCCGGTCCTCGAGCCCGTTGTGGCCGAGCAGCGCCACCGCCGTCGCGTCGTCCTCGGCGAGCCGACCGAGGAACCAGCCGTCCCACGCCGCGTTCACCCGCGCGCCCGGGTCGCCGCCCATCGCGCGGACCCGCGGCTCCCGGGCGGCCGCGAACGCGTGCACGTCCGCGCGGCCGTGGATCAGCGCCTCGCGACGTTCCCCCGCCACCGCCGGATCGCGCGGGTCGTTCGACGGCAGCCAGTGCGAGAGCCCGCCGCTCGCCGCGATCAGCACCCGGCCGGGGAACTCCGCCGACCGCAGCGCCGCGCCCAGCGCCCGGCCCAACGCCACACACCGCGGCAACGACGGCAGGGGCGGTGCCGCGGTGTTGACCACCAGCGGCACCATCGGCAGGGCCGTCCCGCCGGTGATCATCTCGTAGCCCTGCACGACACCGTGGTCGACGGTGAGCGAATACGAAAGCGAAAGGTCGAACCCGGCCTCGGACAGTCCGTTGTGGACGGACCAGGCGAGTGTGCTCGCCACCGGCAGCGGCCCTTTTGTACTGCCGTAGTCGCCGAACCCGACGGCCTGCTCCACTCCCAGCACGAACGGGGGCATCACGTCGTAGAAGTTGCCGTGGAAGTGGTCCGGCCCGATCACCACGATCGCGTCGGGCGCGAGCACCTCGACGGCGCGGCGGACCCGATCCGCGTCCCGGAGGAACTTCGCCCCCGGCCCGTCGCCGTTCTCGGGCGGCAACAGCGTCGTGAACGGGCTGTGGGACATGCCGACGAAACCCGCGATCTCGGCCATCAGGACGGGTCCTTCCCGGACAGCAGCCAGGTGCGGTGGACGTCGAGGAATTCCCCGACCTTCTCCCACTGCGGCCAGTGGCCCGCGTCGTCGATCACGTGCAGCCGCGCGTCGGGCAGCCAATCGAGCAGCAACGCGGCTTCGTCGAGCCCGCCGGTGGGGTCGTGGCTGGTCCACAGCAGCAGCGTCGGCGCGCTCACCTTCGACACCCAGGACGGGTCCCAGGCGAAGTCCTTGCGCACCTCGGGATCCTGCAGCACGAGGGTGTTGGCGATCGCGCGGACGAACCCGGGCCGGGAGTAGATCCGGCGGCGCAGGTTCACCAGCTCGTCGGTGACCATCTCCTTGTGGTGGAAGAGGAACTCCACGCGGCGCCGGACCGTGGCGTCGCTCGGGTCCAGCACCGCGGCCGTGGTGCTGTCGCGCATCCGCGCCATGACCTCCGGCTTGTTCGCGATATTGCCCGGGGTGTTGAGCACCAGCCGGTCGACGCGGCCGGGGTGGTGCGCGGCGGTCCACGCGACCACCCACCCGCCGAGCGACTCGCCGGAGAGGTGGGCCCGCTCGATGCCGAGGACGTCGAGCAGCGCCACGAGGTGGCCGGCGAGCACGTCGATCGTGTAAGGCCGGTCCGGCAGATCGGACCAGCCGTGGCCGACCATGTCGTAGGCCGTGACGTGGAAGTCCCGGGCGAGCCCGGCGAAATCCCGCGCGTACGCCTCGAGGTGCCCGCCGGTGCCGTGCAGGAGCACGAGTTCGGGGCCGGTGCCCGCCTGCAGTACCCGGGTGCGCACCGGTCGGCCGTCCACCGGCACCTCGACGTAACGCAGGGTGTGCTCGAGTTCGCCCAGCTCGCCCCAGATCCCGGCGTGCTCGGGGATCGGCGGGCCCGCCGTGGCGGCGCGCTCCTGGTCCGTGGTGGTCACTTTTCCTCCTGGTGGCAGGCGCGGGCCTCGTCGAGGCTGGCGAGTCCCGCGCTCTCCCGGCGGTTCAGCCCGAACAGGCCGAGCAGCCGCGAGTTCTCGATGGTCAGGAACTCGACCGGGTGCTCGGCCGAGTCGTTGAAGTGGCGGTGCCAGGTCCACGGCGGGGTGTAGACGAACGAGCCGGTCGTCCAGCCGACGACTTCGGCGCCGTCCTGGTCCCCGCCGCGCTCGATCTCGCTGTGGCCGTCGCCGGTGATCACGAAGTGCACGGTCTCGTGGTGGTGCCGCTGCATGTCCGAGCTCTCGCCCGCCGGGATGACCTGCCGGAACAGCTCGAACGTCGTGGTCGGCAGGGTGCCGGCCACCCGCAGCGTGGTCGGGTTCGGCACCGCGCCCGCCGGGATCGGCTCGAGTTCCTTGTCGTGCACGACAAGCGGGCGCTGGCTCCCCGGCCGAACCACGTGCGCGAGGCTGCCGAGGAAGTCGGCCATGGCGAAGCCGGATCCCGAAGTGCTCATCTGTCTCCTTTGCTCAGGCCGGGCTTTCGGTCCGGCCGCCGTCCACCGTCAGCACGGTGCCGTTGACGTAACCGGCCTCGGGTGAGGCCAGGAACGCTATGGCAGCTGCGACTTCCCCGGGCTCCGCCGCGCGCCCGGCCGGGATGTCGGCGAGGTCCTGGGCGGCCGCGGTGGCGACGTCGATGCCCGCGGCTTCGGCCCGGCTGCGCACGATCTCCATCCGCCGCTGGGTCAGGGTCGCGCCCACGGCGACGCAGTTGACGGTGACGCCTCGATCGGCGTACTCGCGGGCGGCGAGCTTCGCGGCCGAGGTCATCGCCGACCGCAGCACGGTCGACGCGGCGAGCCCGGGCTGCGGCTGCCGCACCGCCGTCGAACCGACCACCACCACCCGGCCGAAACCGCGGGCGGCCATCAGCGGCGCCGCGGCGCGCATGAGCGCCAGCGGGCCCAGCACCAGCAGGTCGAGGTCGCGGTGCCACTGCTCGCCGGAGACGTCGAGCACGCAGCCCGGCGCCGGCCCGCCCGTGTTGGCGACGACGACGTCGACCGAGCCGTGCCGGGCGCGCACCTCGGGCACCAGTGCCGTTGCCGCAGCCGGGTCGGCCAGATCGCACACCACGTAATCGGTCCCGCCGCCGAGCGCCGATGCGGTCTCGGCCAAGGTCTTTTTCGTCCGGCCCACGAGCACCACACGATGGCCGCTCGCGAGCAGCGCGGCGGCGGTGGCCGAACCGATGCCGCCCGCGCCTCCGCCGACCAGGGCGACGCGGGGCTGGTTCACGACGGACTGTTCACTCTCCATGATGTGTCCTACATTCGGTCCATGAGTGAGACCGGCCAAGGATGAGTCCCACTGCCCGGGACTCCCGATCGGACGAGGACAGCTCCGCGACCGGTGCGCTGGAGCGGGCCGCCGCCCTCCTGGACGCCTTCGACGCCACCCATCGCGAGCTAACTCTCGCGCGGCTGGTGGCCCGCTCGGGCCTGCCGCGCTCGACCGTGCACCGCACCGCGGCGCGGATGATCGAGCTGGGCTGGCTCGACAAGCCGGGCGAGAAGTACCTGATCGGCAACCGCCTCTTCAAGCTGTCCGGCCTGGTCCCGGTGCGGCACGAACTGCGCGAAGCGGTGCTGCCGTACCTGCAGGACCTGTACGCCGCGGCCCGGACCACCGTGCAGCTCGGGGTGCTGGACGGCGCCCAGGTGCTCGTCGTCGAGAAGATCACCGGGCACCGGCCGATGCCGATGCTCTCCCAGGTGGGCGGACTGATTCCGGCGCACTGCTCCGGGCTAGGCCGCGCGATACTGGCCTGGTCGGACGAGGAAACCGTCGAAACGGTGGTGGCCGCCGGGCTCACGAAACGCACCCCCCGCACAGTCACGAACCCCGAAGCGCTCCGCAGCGAGCTGGCCACCGTCCACGAGCAAGGCTGGGCGTACGACCACGAAGAGGGGAACGCCGGCATGAGCTGCGTCGCGGCCCCGATCTTCGACTTCACCGGAAACGTGACCGCCGCGCTGTCGGTCACCGGCCCCAGCGGCGCCGTGCTGCCCGACCGGATCGGGCCCGCGGTGCGGATGGCGGCCGCGGCGGCGAGCCGGGCGTACGCGGCCCGGCGCTGGGCCGTCCCCCTACCACCCCAGTGACGCTGCCATCCCACTGCTGTGCCGTCCAACTGCGCTGCCGTCCCAGTGGCTAGGACTGCGGCTTGGTGCCACGGCGCCCGCTGCCCGACGCTGTGAGCCACGTGAGCCGGGCCCACCCGGCGCCGGACCAGGAGGACCAGGCATGTTCGTCGCGATCATCGGGGCCGGGCTCGCGGGGCTCACCACCGCCAAAGTGCTGCTGCAGGCGGGCCACGACGTCGAAGTCTTCGACCGGACGCCCGACCTCGGCGGGGTGTGGAGCCGCACCCGCCGTTACCCCGGAGTCACCACGCAGAGCCCCAAGGCGCAGTACTCGTTCTCCGACTTCCCGATGCCCGCGCACTTCCCGGAATGGCCCACCGGCGCCCAGGTCCAGGAATACCTGGAGGCCTACGCGGCGGAATTCGGTATCACTGCGCACCTTCGGCTCGGGACCACGGTCGAAGCCGCCGAGCCCGACGGCGACCGGTGGGCGATCACGACCCGGGCCACCGGCGCGCCGGTCACCAGGACGTTCGACCGGGTCGTCGTCGCCAACGGAGTGTTCTGCGAACCCGCGATCCCGGACTACCCGGGCCGCGCGGAGTTCGCGGCGGCCGGCGGGCGGCTGCTGGCGGGCAGCGACTTCCACGACGTCGAAGACGCCCGCGGCAAGCATGTACTGGTTGTCGGCTATGGCAAATCCGCCTGCGACGTGACAGTGGCGCTCAGCGAGGTCGCGGAGGACACCACCGTGATCGCGCGGCAGCTGTTGTGGAAGGTGCCCCGCAAGATCGCCGGGTTCCTGAACTTCAAGATGCTGCTGCTGACGCGGATGGGCGAGGCACTGTTCCGCTACCGGTGGTTACGCGGCTTCGAGAAGTTCTTGCACGGCCCCGGAAACCGGCTGCGACGGTCGATGCTGAACTCCATCGGCTCGGTGTCGGTGCGGCAGTTCCGGCTCGAGCGCCACGGCCTGGTGCCGCGCGGCCGGATGGAGGACATCGTCAAGGGCGCGATCGGCCTGGCCACCGAAGGGTTCTTCGAGGGCGTGGCCGCCGGTTCGATCCAGGT
>DASXYS010000006.1:0-24228 GCA_036502365.1 Amycolatopsis sp. | reverse complement strand
GTCGCCGCGCTCGAGTCGGAGCAGGCGAACCTGCCGATCAACATCGGCACGGGCATCGACACCTCCGTCGCCACGCTGGCGAAGATCCTGATCGAGGCCGTCGGCGTCGACGTGGAGCCGAAGTTCAACGACCGCGACGTGCTGGTGTCGCGCCGGGCCGCGGACATCACCCGCGCCCGCGAGGTGCTGGGCTGGGCGCCGGAGATCACCGTCGAAGAGGGCATGCGTGCTTTGGTGAGGGACTCGGAGTGAACCCCGCCGACGTGCTCTTTCCCGCGGAGGCGGCATGAGCTCTGTCGCGGGCCCTGCCCAAGGACGTGCGATGCGCATCGCGGTGGTCAACAACTTCTTCCCGCCGAGGGTGGGCGGGAGCGCGCACATGTCGGCCTCGCTGGCCGGCGAGTTCGCGGCGGCCGGGCACGAGGTGCTGGCCATCACGGCGGCGTACGGCGACGCACCGGCCGACGAGGAGCGCGACGGCTACCGCGTGGTCCGGCTGCCGGCGGTCAAGATGCCGCAGCTGGGCCTTTCGATCGACTTCGACCTGAGCTTCGCGTCGCTGCGGCCGGGCAGTTGGCGGCGGCTGTTCCGGCTGCTCGACGAGTTCAAGCCGGACGTGCTCCACCTGCACGGCCAGTTCTTCGACCTGTCCTGGCTGGCCGGGGTTTACGCGCGCCGCCGCGGCCTGCCCGTGCTGCTGACCATCCACACCCTGCTGATCAGCGACAACAAGGCGTACGGCGGCGTTTTCCGGGCCCTGGACGCGATGCTGGTCAAGCCGGTGCTGCGCTACATCCGGCCGCGTTACGTCATCCTGGACAAGCTCGGCGTCGACTACTGCGTCGAGCGCTACCGCACCAGCGACGAGAACTCCGAGTACTTCCCGATCGCCGTCGACACCGGGCACTTCGCCAAGCCGGTGACCAAGGACGTGCGAGCGGAGCTGGAGGTCGGGGACGCGCCGCTGATCGTCTCGCTCGGGCACGTGATCCCGCTGCGCAACCGGCTGCCGCTGGTCGAGGCGCTGCCGTCGGTCGTGGCCAAGCACCCGGACGTGCGCGTGGTCGTGGTGGGGCGGGTGTACCACGACGCGTTCCTGAAGCGGGCGGAAGAGCTGGGCGTGGCCGACCGGCTGATCGTCACCGGCGCCGTGCCGAAGGAAGACGTGCCGGCCTACTTCGCGGCCGCGGACATCGTCACGCACGACCTCAACGGTGGCTGCGGCACGGCGTCGCTGGAGGCGATGCTGTCCGGCACGGCCACGATCGCCTCGGTCACCGAGGACAACTACCCGGGCATCGAGCTGCGCAACGGCGAGAACATCCTGCTCGTGCGCCCCGACGACGCCGAGGCCGTGGCCGAGACCGTGATCGGCCTGCTGGACGACCCGGCGGCCCGTGCGACGATCGCGGCGCGCGAGAGCGCGATGGTGCGGGCCAACTTCGGCCTGGACGTGGTGGCCGAGGAGCACCTGCGGGTGTTCACGAAACTGGTGGCGGACAACGATGTTCTTCGATGACGAGCGCAGCGCCCGGCTGCGCCCGCAGATCCTCACCGAGGTCGTCTCGCAGTACCTGAACGACTCCGAGCGGGCCGCGTTCTACGGCCTGCCGGAGTCGACCCGGATCCGCGAGCGGGCCAAGATCATCAGCCAGGAGAACCTGCGGATCGGCGAGCACTGCTGGATCGGCGAGGGCGCGGTCCTCGACGCCAGCGGCGGCCTGGAGATCGGCGAGCACACCAGCATCGGGCTGAACACGCTGATCTTCACCCACTCCAGCTGGCTGGCGAACATGACACTGCAGAACCACTCGGGCAGCGACCTGATCGAGCGCAAGCCGGTGAAGATCGGCAAGGGCTGCTTCATCGGCGGCCTGGTGGTGATCATGGCCGGCGTGACCATCGGCGACTTCGCGACCGTGCAGCCGAACTCCGTGGTGGCGAAGGACGTCCCGTCGCGCACCCTGGTCGCGGGCAACCCGGCGCGGGTGTTCCAGCGGTACGACGAGGAGTACATCCAGTCCGAAGTGGAGCGTGTCCGCGCGGAGAACGCCCGCCGCCGCGCCCTTTCCGACGACCCGTCCGGCTGGGGCTCACCGTCGGGAGACTTCTCGGGCTAGGGCGTGTCCGACCAAGGTCCGAGGATGCAGTGGATGACGCTTTTGCCTCGCTCAGTGCGGGGAAAGCGTCATTCGCTGCATCAAAGGCGGCGAGCGTGACCACTGGAACAGCCTGATCACCTATCGTCTTCTCGACGGCGACGACAAGATCAGTTCCGGGCCGTCCCACCGGACGTCGAAATCGGGGGTAAGCGGGTGGCGCGCAGCGACGACGAGTTCGTCGAGTTCGTCGAGGCTGCTTCGTCGCGGCTGACGCATGCCGCGTACCTGATCACCGGGGATCGGCATCAGGCGGAGGACGCCGCGCAGACTGCGTTCGCCCGGACGTACGCCGCGTGGGGGCGGGTGCGGCGCAAAGACGCCTACGCGTACGCGCGCACCGTGCTGGTCAACCACATCATCGATGGGTGGCGGCGGCCGCTGAAGGAGTACGCCACCGAGGAGGTGCCCGAGCGGCCGGGCGCACAGGACGTCGCGCGGACCGTCACTCAGCGGGCCTGGCTCACCGCCGCGCTGGGCCGGCTCACCGCCCGTGAACGCGCGGTGGTGGTGCTCCGGCACTTCTTCGACCTGTCGGAGGCGGACGTCGCCTCGGAACTGGGCGTTTCGGTGGGTACCGTCAAGAGCACGAACTCGCGCGCGCTGGCCAAGCTGCGCGTCGACGATGGGCCGGAGGACGCGCTGATCGGAGGGAACGGACGGTGAACGAGCTCGAGCGGCTGAAGTCGGCACTGAACGAGGCCCCGCCGGAGCCGTTCGCCGCCCCGGACCTCACCCGGATCATGGCCGACGGCACGCGCATCCGGCGGCGACGGCGCCTGCTCACCGGCGCCGGGGCGGCCGCCGCGGTGGTGGCCGTGGTCGCGGTGGTGTTCGGGGCCGTCCAGCTGCGGCCGGGCCCGCAACAGCAGCCGGCACCGGTCGCCGCCGCTCCCAGCACCGTCGGCCCGGCCAGCACCGTCCCGTCCACCGCCGCGCCGGAGACCGACCGGGCCACGCCGCTCGGCGACGTCGTCTCCCTCGGCATCAAGAACGCGGGTGGTGAGCTGGTCCTGTACGCCTTCAAAATCGACGAGCCGCAGGCGATGCCCGGCGTCGGCTTCGGGCTGATGCTCGCGGTCCGCGACGTCGGCGGCCTGCACCCGGTGTACGCCGCCAACGAGGTCAACGGTTCCGACCGCTCGTTCGGCTTCCACGCGACGTCCGGCGGACTGATCGCCGGCACCCGAACGACGCAGGTGGCGGTGCCGGTGCTCGGCTACTTCGCCGGCCCCGCCGCGCGCATCACCAGCACCGTGCACGGCAAGCCGGTGGCGGCCCGCCTGGCCAAGTGGAGCGAGGACCCGAACGTGGTGTTCTTCTGGTTCGACCCGGTGCAGGTGCCGTCCGCCGGTGCGCTGACCCCGCTGGCCGCCTACACCGCCGGCGGCACCCGCCTCACGAAGTGATCCTCAGGCCGCAGCCTGCGTGAGCACCTGCGCCACCACGTGGTGCGAAGGCAGGATCAGGTCCCGCTCGACCTCGGCGTCGATCTTGCCCTCGAGCAGGTCCACGAAACGGTCCAGCTGGGTGGCCAGCGGTTCGCGTGCGGTGACCAGCTCGGGGATCTCGATCACGGTCTGCTGCCGGTAGCCGAGGCCGTCCGGCGTGACGGAGTCGTGCGAGATGTGCCGGTAGATCGTCACGTCCCGGCGGAGCAGGTCGACCTCGATCATCCGGTCCAATTCGGACACCACGATCGAGCGCACCTTCCGCTGCCCCAGCCGCGAGGCCGACACGGTGGCCAGGCCGGTGGGGAAGGACAGCACCGTCTCGATGGTGTCCTCCGCGCCTTCCACGGACTGCGGGTGGAAGTAGCCGGCACCCGAGGTGACGCGCGAAGGCGTTGCGCCGCCGAAGAACTGGATGGCCAGGTCGACGTCGTGCACCAGCAGGTCCCACGCCACGCCGGTCTTGATCCGCGGGGCGTACGGGCCGTGCCGGCGCGCCATCAGGTGGATCGGCTCGTTCACCAGCGCCCGCGCGGTCATCACCGCGGGGTTGTAGCGCTCCAGCAGCCCGCACATCAGCGGGACGTCCTTTTTGGCCGACAGCGCCACGATCTCGCGCGAGAGCTCCAGGCTGTTGCACACCGGCTTCTCGACCAGCAGCGGCTTGCCCTGGCCCAGGATCTCCTGCGCCAGCTCGTAATGCGCCTCGGTGGCCGAGGCAAGCACCACAGCGTCCACATCGGACAGTGAGCCGATCTCGGGCGTCCACTGCGTCTCGTACCGCTCGGCGACGGCGCGGCCCGCCTCCTCGCGCGGATCGATCACGCGGACCAGCTCCACGCGCTCGTTCCCGGAGAGCACCCGCGCGTGCAGCGACCCCATGTTGCCCGTGCCGATCAGGGCGATGCGGTGGGTCATGCGCCGAGAACCTCGCGAACCGTTTCGATGACCTGGTCCACATCGGACTCGGTCAGGTGGGGGTGGACCGGCAGGGAGAGCGCCTGGGCGGCGACCGCGCCGGCCACCGGGAAGTCCTCGACCCGCGCGTCCGGGATCAGCGGGTGGCCCTGGTAGCACTCGTAGTCGAAGACGATCTTCGGGTAGTACACGCCGTTGCCGATGCCGCGCGCGGTGAGCGCGTTGGAGAGTTCCTCACGCGAGAGCATCGCGTGCGGGCCGACCAGCACGGTGTACTGGTGCCACACGTGCTCGCGGCCCGGCAGCACCTGTGGGAGGTCGAGGCCCGGCGTGCCGGCGAGGCCCTCGGTGAGCCGCTTGGCGTTGGCCTGGCGGGCGGCGGTGAGCTGGTCGAGCTTCGCCAGCTGCGGGATGCCGACGGCGGCGTGCAGGTCCGTCATCCGGTAGTTGTGCCCGGCCACCTCGTACTGGTAGCGGGCGCGCATGCCCTGGTTGCGCAGCACGCGCAGCCGGTCGGCCAGCTCGTCGTCGTCGGTGGTGATCACGCCGCCCTCGGCGGTGGTCACGTTTTTCGTGGCGTACAGCGAGAAGCAGCCGATGCCGTACGAGCCGGCGGCGCGGCCCTGGAACGCGGCGCCGACGGCCTGGGCCGAGTCCTCGATGACCTTCAGGTTCCGCTCGGCCGCGAGCGGGGCGAGCTTGCCCATGTCGGCGGTCTGGCCGTAGAGGTGCACCGGCATGAGCACCTTGGTCCGGTCGGTGATGGCGGCCGTGACCGCGTCCGGGTCCAGCGCGAAGTCGTCGCGGCGGATGTCGGCGAACCGCACCGTGGCGCCGGCTTCCAGAATGGCGTTCAGCGTGGCGACGAACGTGAACGGCGAGGTGATCACCTCGTCCCCCGGCTCCAGGTCCAGCGCCTGCAGTGACGCGACCAGAGCGGTGGTGCCGTTGTTCACGGCGATGGCGTGCTTCGTGCCCGCGACGTGCGCGAAGGCGTCTTCGAAGCGTTTGACCATCGGCCCCTGTGCGATGGCGCCGGATCGCAGCACCTCGACGACGAGGTCCTCCGCGTCGCGGACGTCGACCACGGTAATGGGGATCATCGGCAGTCTCTCCCGGCAGGTGATTTCGGTGCGTCCGGTACAGTGAGCCGCCGGTTCTGCGTCCGGCCGCCCTGCATGAACGCGGGCCACACGTTACCGGGCGCCGTAGCACGCCCAATACCCAGCCGTCGACGAATGGATACCCGCTCGTGCTCAACCGGATTCATCCCACCGCGGTGATCGGCGAAGGCGTCGAAATCGGCGAGGGCAACGTGATCGGGCCGTACACGGTGATCGTCGGGCCGGCCAGGGTCGGCGACGGCAACTGGATCGGCCCGCACGTCACGATCGGCACCCCGGGCGAGGACCGCGGCCGCGAGCACCCGGCCGCCTGGGAGCAGGCACCGGCCGGTGACCCGGAGCGCGACGGCCACGGCGTGGTGATCGGCAGCCGCAACCGGATCCGCGAGTACTCCAGCGTCCACCAGGGCACCTGGCGCACCACCACCCTCGGTGACGACGGCTATTACTTGCGCGGCAGCCACATCGCGCACGACTGCCTGGTCGGCGACGGCGTGACGATCGCGTCCAACGTGGTCACCGGCGGGCACTGTCACATCTGGGACGGCGCGAACCTCGGCATGGGCGCGGTGCTGCACCAGCGCGTGGTGATCGGCCCCGGCGCGATGGTCGGCATGGGCTCGGCGGTGCGGCGCGAGGTGGGCGCGTTCACGATCGCCGTCGGCAACCCGGCGCGGGTCACCGGCGTCAACGTCGTGGGGCTGTCCCGCCGCGGCCTGGACGAGGCCGCCATCGAGGCGCTCGGGCCGTGGCTCAAGGGTAAGGCGGGTCTCCCGGAGGACGGGCTGGCCGACCGGCTGCCCGCCGACCTCTCTACCTTGGTCAAGGCGTGGGACGCCCGCCCACGCGACGAGCACTAGGAAGAATCGAGTTATGACTGTGTCCGACGCTCAGGCCGCGAGGCCGGAAGTAGCCCCCAAGCTGCGCGCAGTCTTCGTCGAAGCTCTCGACCTCGACGGCGACGTGGATGTCGAGAACCTCAAGTACCGCGACATCGAAGCGTGGGACTCCGTCGGCCACATGGCGCTGATCGCGGCCGTCGAGGACGAGTTCGACGTCGAGTTCGACACCGACCAGGTGATCGACATGTCGAGCTTCAAGGTCGCCGTCGACATGGTGACCGAGCTGCAGTCGAAGAATGACTGATCTGGCCGGACGCGTCGCGCTTGTCACCGGCGGCACGCGCGGAATCGGCCTGGCCACCGTGCGCGCGCTGGTCGAAGCGGGTGCACAGGTGGTGCTGACCGGCCGCGACGAGGCCCGCGCGAAGGAGGCCGCCACCGCGGCCGGCGCGGCGGCCGGGCTGGCCCTCGACGTCACGGACGCGAAGGCGGTCTCCAGCGTGGTCCGCGGCGTCGCCAAGGAGCACGGCCGGCTGGACATCGTGGTCGCGAACGCCGGGATCATGGACGACGCGCTGCTCGGCATGATCCGCGAGGACGCCGTCTCCGCGACCCTGGACACCAACGTCGCCGGCACGCTGCACACCGTCCAGGCTGCGGCCCGGGCGATGATGAGGAAGAAAACCGGCTCGATCGTGGTGCTCGCCTCCATCGTCGGCGAGTACGGAAGCGCTGGTCAGACCCTGTACGCGGCGTCGAAGGCGGCGGTGGCGAACATCGCGCGCTCGGCCGCGAAGGAGCTCGGCCGCTCGGGGATCCGCGTGAATGCGGTGGCGCCCGGCGTGATCGAGACCGATCTGACGGCGGGCCTCTCCGAGGAGGCTGTCGCCGAGAACGTGAAGAAGACCCCGCTCGGGCGGCTCGGCCGGCCCGAGGACGTGGCGAAGGCGATCCGGTTCCTGGTGAGCGACGAGGCGTCGTTTGTCACCGGCCAGGTACTGGGCATCGACGGAGGCTTGGTGCTGTGAAGGACTCGTGAGTGTTTATGACGGTTAGAACCGGCATGAACACTCACGAGTCCTTCGGCGAGGAGATGGTGTGACGTTGTTGGCAGAGGGTGCTCGGCTGGTCGAGGCGGCCGGGGGCCGCACACTGGCGGGCCCGGAGCTGGACGCGGAAGTCTCGAAGGCGGGCGCGGCGCTGGCCGACCTGCCCGCCGGGGTGCTGTTCGCGCGGATGTCCGTGGACCTCGGCAGCGTGCTGACCTACCTCGGCGCGTTCGAGGCGGGCCGCGCGATCGCCCTGATCGACCCGGCGCTCGACGCCGACGTGCTGGCCGGGCTGATCACCCGCTTCCGGCCCAGTGCCGTGCTGGCCGCGCCCGAGACGCCCGCGCCGTCCGGCTACACCGCGGCCGACGGGCACTGGGTGCGAGACTCCGCCGAGGGCGTCGAGCCGCACCCCGACCTCGCCGTGTTGCTTCCGACCAGCGGCTCGACCGGCAACCCGAAGCTCGTCCGGCTCTCCCGCGAGGCGATTCTGTCCAACGCCGAGGCCATCGCCGAGGTGCTGGGCCTCACCGCCGACGAGGTCGCGCCGACCTGCCTGCCGCTGCACTACAGCTACGGCCTGTCGGTGCTGAACTCGCACCTGGTGCGCGGCGCGACCGTGGTGGTCGAGGCTTCCGGTGTGCTGGGCCGCGGGTTCTGGGACGCGGTGACCACGTACGGCGTCACGTCGCTGTCCGGCGTGCCCTACCACTACGAAATGCTGCGGCGGCTCAAGTTCGACCCCGCGAAGTACCCGACGCTGCGCACGCTGACGCAGGCCGGCGGCAAGCTGCGCGACGAGCTGGTGGCCGAGTTCAACGACAAGATGCTCGCGGTCGGCGGCCGGATGTACGTGATGTACGGCCAGACCGAGGCCGCCCCGCGGATGACCACGGTGCCCGCCGAGCGGCTCGCCGAGAAGCTCGGCTCCGCCGGTCCCGCCCTGCCCGGCGGCGCGTTCTCAGTGCGCCGCGACGACGGCGTGGAGACCCGGCACCCGAAGATCGTCGGCGAGGTGATCTACCGCGGGCCGAACGTGATGATGGGGTACGCCGACGACGAGTCCGGCCTGGCCGCGGGCGACGAGTACGGCGGCGTGCTGGCCACCGGCGACCTCGGTTACCTCGACGCGGACGGCTACCTGTTCATCACCGGCCGGCTCAAGCGCATCGGCAAGGTGTTCGGCAACCGGGTCAGCCTGGACGACCTCGAGCAGGCCGTGCGCTCGGCTTCGGTGGGCATCGACGTGGTCGCCGCCGTGCCCGGGGGCGACAAGGTGGTGCTGTTCGCCGAGCTGCCTGAGGGCGACGGCGCGAAGGCGATCTGCAAGGACGCGTCGCGTGCGCTTTCGGAGCGGCTGCACCTGCACACGAGCGGGTTCGACGTGCGGCCGATCGACACCGTGCCGCTGCTGGCCAGCGGCAAGATCGACTACCGGTCGCTGGAGGGACGGATATGAGTGTGTTCACGCGCTCGCAGGCGGAGCGGGAAGCGCTGCTGCTGCCCGAGCTGGCCGAGCTGACGGCGCACCACCGGTCGAACAGCGCCGGGTACGACCGGATCCTGTCGTCGCTCGGCATCGCGCCGGACGAGCGGTTCGGCACCATCGCCGACCTGCCGTGGCTGCCCGTGCGGATGTTCAAGACCCACGACCTCAAGTCCGTCCCGGACGACGAGGTGTTCAAGACCCTCACCTCCTCGGGCACCACCGGGGCCGGCGCGTCGCGCATCTACCTGGACAAGGGCGCGGCGGCGGCGCAGACCCGCCAGCTCGGCACCACGCTGCAGGAGGTGCTGGGCGGCGAGCGGCTGCCGATGCTGATGGTCGACACCATCGGCATCATCAAGAACCGCCGCTCGTTCTCCGCCCGCGGCGCGGGCGTGCTCGGCATGGCCAACTTCGGCCGCAAGCACACCTACGTGCTCGACGAGAACGACCAGCCGGACATCGAGGCGGTCAAGAAGTTCCTCGCTGAGTACGGGGACAAGCCGTTCCTGATCTTCGGGTTCACCTTCATGGTGTGGCTCTACCTGTACGAGGTGGCGCGCGACAACGGGCTCGACCTGTCCAACGGCATCCTGATCCACTCCGGCGGCTGGAAGAAGCTGATCGACCGCGCGGTGGACAACACCGAGTTCCGCCGCCGGTTCAAAGAGGACACCGGGCTCACCCGGATCCACAACTACTACGGCATGATCGAGCAGATCGGCACGGTGTTCCTCGAAGGACCGTCCGGGAACTCCTTGTACTGCCCCGATTTCGCCGACGTCGTGATCCGGAACCCGGACACCTGGGCGGAGCAGCCGGTGGGTGAGCCGGGGGTGATCGAGGTGGTCAGCACGCTGCCGCGCTCGTACCCGGGGCACGTCCTGCTCACCGAGGACCTCGGTGTGTACAACGGGATCGACGACGGCGACTGGCCCGGCAAGCACTTCTCCGTGCTCGGCCGGCTGCCGAAGGCCGAGGCCCGCGGCTGCTCGGATACGCTGGATCTCAGCGGGACACCCGCACCCGGGCGTGGAGCGGCCGCATGAACGCGTTGACACAGCGGTTCCCACTCGGCCCGGAGCTGGCCGCCGGTGACCTGGTCGACCGGCTCCGCGTCGAGCCGCCGGGCGGACGGCTCACGGTGGGCGACCCGCGAGTGGTCGAGTTCGTCACGAAGTTCGCGCGCAAGCTGCTCGCGCCCGCGCTCGCACGCCGGTTCCCGGAGCTGGCCTCGCTGGGCTTCTTCCTGCGCAAGGGCGAACTCGCCAAGGCACTGTCCACTTTGGAGACTTCCGGCGACGCGCTGCGATTCCCGCGCGGACTGGTGTTCCACGTGCCGCCGGCCAACGTCGACACGATCTTCGTGTACTCGTGGGCGCTGTCCGCGCTGGCGGGCAACCACAATGTCGTACGGGTGTCCTCGCGCTCGGCCGGTGCCGCGGAGGCGGTGCTGGACGCGCTGAACGCGGCGCTGTCCGATGTGGACCCGGCGACGGCGGCCGCGATCACCGCTACCCAGCGCATGGTCACCTACGACCGCAGCGACGAGATCAGCGGCGCCCTGTCGCTGGCCGCCGACCTGCGGGTGATCTGGGGCGGCGACACCTCCGTCGCCGCGCTGCGGAAATACCCGCTGGCACCGCACTCGCGTGACCTGACTTTCCCGGACCGCTCCTCGTTCGCCATCGCTTCGGTGCGCGGCTGGCAGGCGGCGTCGGCGGCCGAGCGTCGTACCGCGGCCGAGGGCTTCTACAACGACTCGTACTGGTTCGACCAGGCCGCCTGCTCGTCGCCGCGTGCGGTGTTCTGGGTCGGCGACGCGTCAGGCGCGACAGAAGCCGGGCGCGAATTCCGTGAGCTGCTGGCCGCGGTGATCGAGGCGAAACAGCACGTCACGGAGCCGGCGATGGCGGTGCAGAAGCGCGTTTCGGCCTACGGCGCGGCGGTCGACGGGCTGGTGTCGTCGATCGACTTCCAGGGCAACGGACTGGCCACCTTGGAGCTGACCGACGCGACCGTGATGCCGCGCGAGTGGCTCGGCGCGGGCACGTTCGCGAACGCTCGGGTGGACTCGCTCGCCGAGCTGGTGCCGACCGTGTTGCGCAAGGACCAGACCGTGAGCCAGTTCGGTTTCACGCGCGAGGAGCTGACGGAGTTCGTCACGGCGCTCGCGGGCCGCGGCGTCGACCGGATCGTGCCGTTCGGTTCGGCCCTCACCTTTGCGGGCGTCTGGGACGGTTACGATCTGCTGGCCGAGTTCAGCCGACTGGTCACGGTGCAGGCCTGACCAGCGGTTGTCGTGAGGAGAATGGTCAATGACGACCGTGCGGACGGCTGAGGAGGACGCGCCGGCTTCGAAGCCGAAGCCGGCGAAATCCACCAAGGCCAAGATCCTCGACGTCGTGCGCTGGGTTGCGATCCTGCTTGTCGTCGGCTTCGCCGCGAAGCAGCTCGCGGCCAATTGGGGCGAGTTCTGGCGCACGCTGTCCGACGTCGCGTGGCAGTCTTCGGTGCTCAGCCTGCTCGCGCTGGTCGCGTCCATCATGGTCTCCACCTGGGGCTGGCAGAAGATGGTCGACGACCTCGGCGAGCCGGTCGGTTACGCGCGCGGCGCGCAGATCTGCCTGGTCGGCTCGCTCGGCAAGTACGTGCCGGGCTCGGTGTGGGCGTACCTGCTGCAGATGGAGCTGGGCCGCAAGGCCGGCGTCGCCCGCGCCCGGATCTTCACCGGCTCGCTGATCCAGCTGGGCATCGGCGTGGTGTCGGCGCTGGTGGTTTCGCTGCTCGCGGCGCCGGCGGTGTTCAGCAACAGCCCGCGCGCGATGTGGCTGTTCGTGCTCATCCCGGTCGGCCTCGCGCTGCTGCACCCGCGGATCCTGACCTGGGGCACGTCGCTGGTGCTGCGGATCCTGCGCCGCCCGCCGCTGGCGCACCCGCTGGGCTGGGCGGTCGTCGGCAAGGTCTTCGGCGCGTCGACGCTGGCCTGGGCGTTGCAGGGAGTGCACCTGTGGCTGCTGGCCAACTCGGTCGGCGCCCCGGGTTTCAGCGGTTTTGTGCTGTGCGTCGGCGCCATGGCGGTGGCCATGACGGTGGGGACTTTCGCGTTCATCCTGCCCAGCGGGGTGGGCGTCCGCGAGGTCGCCCAAGTCGCGGTGCTGACGGCCAGCGGACTGACGGTGGGCCAGGCCGCCGCGTTCGCCGTGGCCTCCCGCGTGATGTTCACCGTGGCGGACCTGCTGACCGCGGGCTACGCGGCCGGCGCCGCCCGCGTCGCTTCCCGGCCGGCCGCGGCTTAGCCTCACAGCGCCCCAATGTGGCGTTCGGTGCGTCCAACGCACCGAACGCCACATTGGGTGCGTCCAACGCAACCAACGCCACATTGGGGCGCGCCGCGAGCAGGCCAGCGACACGGACGTGGGCTCGGAAAGCTCAGGCCTTCAGCCGGTAGATCACCGCGTCTTCGTTCCGGTACACCGCCTGCAGAAACGGCAGCCCGTCGAGGCCGATGAGGCCCTCGGACTGGTACGCCGGCGCCGGTGGGGCCGCCGGGCGGCCGAGGATCACCCAGTGCACGTTCAGCCTCGTGACGGCGGCGCGCACGGCCGGGTTCGTCGGGTACTCCTTGAAGTGGGCGGCCAGCAGCACGGCGTCGGACGGGGGCGCGGTGCCGTCGTCGTGGGCGGCGACCGTGCGGGTGCCGGTGAGGGCGTAGGTCCAGACCGTGCCGTCGTAGCGGTCGTTCATGGCCCATTCGCCCGGCTCGGCGAGCTTGCCCAGCTCGACCATCGCGCGTTCCTCGTCCGGGGTGATGGTCAGGGTGCGCGGGTCGGCGGCGCGGTAGCCGGGGGCCAGCCGCCCGCCGTTGGACTGCGCGTACAGGCCGTTCGTGACCGCCACGAATGCCGGCAGCACCACCGCGGCCACGGCGAACGCGGGCAATCGCGCCGGCAGCCGCTCGGCGATCCAGGCCTGGAGCGACGCGAGGCCGTGGCCCGCGATGAACGCCAGCGGCACGATCGCCATCGAGATGAACCGGTACGGGTCGTCCCACCACGGCCGGGAAAGCGCCATCACCAGCGAGGAGTTCGAAGACGCGACGGCGATGTAGGCGAGCCCGCTCAGCAGCGCGCTCAGCCCGATCCACCGCAGCCGGCCCAGCCGTCCGAAGAAGATGAAACCCAGCAGCAGCGCGGCCGAAAGCCACAGCTGCGGGTGCGGCTCCCAGTGCTGGAACCCGAGCAGCGCGCCGAGCGCCGTCGTCGCGCGGTACTCGATCGGCCAGCCCAGGTACGGCATGGTGCTGCCGGCCAGCCCCAGCGCGCCGAACAGCTGCAGCGACGCCATGAGCACCGACACCACCGCGATCGGCAGCAGCGCCGGCAGGTCACGGCCGATCCGCTTCAGCCGGGCGCCCGGCTCGGCCCACCGCTGCACCAGCAGGGGCCCGGCGAACAGGATCGCGCCGAACAGCGTCGACGAGTGCACACACAGCAGCCCGACGGCCGCCAGCACCAGCACGAACGCCGTGTCGGGCGCGGCCCGGTCCAGGTACCGGCGCAGCGCCACCGCGGCCAGCGGCGTCAGCGCGAGCCCCAGCAGGAACGGGTACAGCGGCCCGCGGCTCATCGACTCGTACATGCTCATCGCCGGCGCCGCCGAGACCAGCGCGACCGCCCCGGCCAGCACCGCCCGGCCGCGGAACTCCCGCACCAGCATCGCCAGCGACAGGGCCAGCAGACCCGGCAGCAGCATGGTGTTCACGTCGAGCGTGAGCGGGATCGACGCCCCGCTCAGCCGGTACTGCACGGCGGCCAGCAGGTGGTAGGCGTTGGGGTAGAACGGCGGCGTGGCGTCGCCGTACCAGTTCAGCGTGCCCATGCCGGTGAGGCTGCCGTCGCCGGTCGAAGCGATGTAGCGGACGCCGTTCGCGGCGTACGGCGCGTCGCCGCCCTGGGCTATGGCGCCGAGGTGGCCCATGCCGTAGACCGCCGCGTAACTGCCGATCACCGCCGCGACGACCACGCACACGATCACCGCGAGGTGCCCGCGCCGCGCCCACAGCCCGGGTTCCGGCTCAGCCGGCCACCGGCGCTCCGTCAAACGCCTCAGTCCAAACGCGACAGCGGCGAAGACCAGCGTGGTCAGCCCGTAGGTGAGCGGGTTGTACGGCAGGCCCAGCGCGTGCGTCCACGGTCCGGCGAGGCCGCCGATCGCGTAGCTCAGCAACGGGGCGAGCCCGGCGAGCGCCCAGCCACGCAAGCCTGCCGCGAGTCCCGTGACCAGGCCGGGCAGCCCGAGCACGAGCAGTGTCACGGCTACGCCGGCCACATCGGACAGCAGCGTGGGTTCACTCGGCAACAGACATCCTCGGCTGGTGACGGATCCGCTCGACGCCCCAGGAGGGCAGGAGAAGGAGGAGCACAGATTAGCGGGCACCCCACATACACCCGAACGGCTTATGTCCGCGGAGCGTAATACCGCGATTGACTGGACTCGGTGAGGGAAGCGTCGAGGGGCGTGTTTTGCGGCGAATCACTCACGGGATAGTCGCCGTGGTGGTACACGGCGAACGGCGGCCGGCGGGGACGGCCGCGACGGGGTGAGACGAGGGGGATCGGGTGGGTTACGCGGTCGTCGCGTGCTGGCTGCTGCTGGCCGCACTGGTCGTCGTGACCTGGGCCCGGATCGCCGCCGACCGCCGCTGGCGCGGGTTCGTGCTGCTGCTCACCCTCGGTTTCTCCTTGGTGCACCAGCTGTTGTTCGCCACCGTGACCGACGCCGCACTCGTCACCTTCCGGTATGCGCAGAACATCGCGGACGGCAATGGACCGGTGTTCAATCCCGGTGACCGGTCCGAGGGGTACGCGAATTTCCTCTGGCTCGTGGTGGTCGCACTGCCGAAAGCCGCATTCGGCGCGGATATCGAGACGTCCGCGGTTGTCCTCGGGATTGCTTCGACGTTCGGCTGCGTTCTCATCGCGTACTTCCTGGTGAATCGTGTCACCAAGCTCGCGCTGCCCGAAGGCGCCGAACCGCGCCCCGCCGTCGGCGTCGCCGCCGCGGTGCTGACGGCGGGCGCGGGCGGCCTCGCGGTGTACGGCCGCTCCGGCACCGAGATGCCGTTTTTCGTGTTGCTGCTCCTCGCTGTCGCGTACGCGTTCGTCGCGTCCCGGCCGGTGGTCGCGGGTGTGCTCGTGGCGGGGGCGGTGATGACCCGGCCCGAGGGAGTGGTGCCGGTTGTGGTGGCCGGGATCTGGCTCGTGCTGGCCGCTGCCCGCGGCCGGCACACCTGGTGGGCGCCGGCCGGCTACGGGCTGGGCGCGCTGGTGTTCCTGGTGCCGTGGACGGCGTGGCGCGCCACCTACTACCACCACTTCCTGCCCAGCCGGGCGCTGCGCCCGCACCTGCCGGACTGGTCGTACCTGGCCGGATTTTCGTTGGCGCACCTGGGTTTCCTGGCGATCGGCCTGATCGCGGCCGGGACGCTGGCCGTGCGGCGCACCCACGGCCGCGCGGCGGCGGCACGCTCGTCGCTGTGGCTGCTGTTCACGCTCGCGGCCGGCCTGAAGGTGTTCGTCACCATTCTGGACGAAAACCCCGGGCCGGCCTGGCCGCTGCTCACGCCGGTGCCGCCGCTGCTGGCCGTCGCGGCGGTCGGCACGTACGCCGCGCTCACGGCCGCGAACCCGTCACCGCGGCCGCGGACCGTTTCCCGGCTGGTGCCGGTCGCGGCGGCCGGATTGACCGGCTTCGCCGTGCTGGCGTCGCTGTTCAGCCCGGACCTGCTCGCCCGGGTGCGCGACGGACGCACGCACACCGCGCAGCTCGCCGAAGTCGGCGAGTGGCTGAGCGCCTACCTGCCGGCGGGCTCCGTGGTGAGCGCGGCGGCGCCGGGCGCGATCGCCGGCCGCACCGGTTCGCCGCTGTTCGTGGTCGGTCTCGGCGTGAGCCGAGCGACCGTCGCCGTGACCGACGGCTACACCGAGCGGCAGGACTGCGCCGCCGGCCCGGACTCGTCGCCGGCCGCGACGTTCCGCCGCACCGGCACGCCGTTCTGGATCACCGTGTACCCGCGCGCCGACGAGGCGGGCCGGCTGATCGACGACCTCGACCGGGCGCCGGGCTTCCAGTACGTATCCTGCCCTGGATGAAAACCGTGGCCGAGCGGGTCAGGACGCGTCCGTCCCCGGCCCTCGGGTACGGGGTGTTCGGCGTGTCGCTGGTCGCGCTGCTCGTCCGGTTCCTGGTGCCGCGGCCGGTGTCGATGTCCGACAACGGCGACGGCTTCCGCGTGCTGTGCGGCGCCGGGATCACCTGGAAGAGCCTGCCGCAGCCGTACATCCGGCTCGAATACGCGGCGACGGCCGGTGGCTGTGGCCCGAGCTACCAGCTGAGCCAGAGCTGGCTCGCGCGCCTGGCCGTCGACGTCGGGGACCTGCTCGGGCTGCACTCCGCGCTGAGCCTGGTGGTGCTGGGGGTGCTGGGTTGCGTGGTCGCCGCGGCGGCCGTGACGGCGGTCGTGCTCGGCCTGCCCTACGGCCCCCGCGTCCGGCTGCTCGTAGCGCTCGGCCTGCTGCTGGTGGTCGCGGACTCGGCGTTTTTCGGTTACTTCTCCTCGATCCTCGGCGAGGGCACGGCGTTCCTCGGGCTGCTGCTGGCCGTGGGCGGTCTGCTGCTCACCGCGCGTCCGGGCTGGTGGAGCCACGCGGGACTGGCCGTGACGGCCGTCGGCGGACTGGTCGCGGTGAACGCCAAGGTGCAGACGCTGATGATCCTGCCGCTGCTGGCCGTCGCCGTGCTGCTGGTCCGCCCCGGCACCCGGCGACGGTGGCTGCCGGGGCTGCTTGTCGTCGCCGTGCTGGCGGGCGGGACGTGGTGGGCGCAGAGCAGCGTCGCCCCGGCCCGTGCGCCGGACGGCACCTGGTCGTCGGTGCCGGGCTCGGACTCGAGCGAGATCAACGTGGTCAACACCATCTTCCTGAACATCGTGGACGGACGGCACGACGCGGCCGCCGACCTCGCGGCGCTGGGCCTGCCGCCGTCGTTCGCGCAGTACGCGGGCAACGGCTGGTGGCACCCGCACCCGGTGATCACGGACCCGCTCTACCCGCGGTACCGGGACCGGATGACCCGCGGGAACGTCGCCGCCTACTTCGCCACCCACCCGTCCCGCACGCTGGCGGTGCTGAACCGCGCGGCGGGCGACCTGCTGGCCGCGCGGCCGGACTACCTGGGCAGCTTCACGGCGTCGGCGGGCTTCGCGCCGCACGCGCGGGAGTACCGCGTGCCGGTCGTCTCGGGCCTCACCGGGCTGCTCGCGCCCCTCGGGCTGTTCGCCCTCGTCCCGCTGTGGCTGTTCGTCGTCTGGCGTGGCCGGCGGCACCGCCGCACGGCGCTGGGGGTGGTGCTGGGCCTGCTGCTGACCGTCGCGTTCGGACAGTTCGTGCTCGCGGCCCTCGGCGACGGCATCGAAAACGTCAAGCACCAGGCGGTCGCGCTGTTCGCCACGCTCGTCGCGCTGGTGCTCGCCGGAGTGGTGTGGCACCCAAAACCTACGCGAGCGTAGGTTCCGCCGCTCCGGCTCCCGTAGCCTGGTTTCATGGCTGACCTCGTGTACCCGCCCGTGATCGGTGCGGCCCGGTTGATGTTCCGGCTGCTCGACAACCGGATCCGGATCGAAGGCGCGGAGCACGTGCCGACGACCGGCGGCGCGGTGATCGCGTGCACCCACGTCAGCTACCTGGACTTCATCTACTGCGGCCTCGGCGCGCGTCCGTCGAAGCGGCTCGTGCGGTTCATGGCGAAGCAGGAGATCTTCTCCCACGGCATCGGCGGGCCGCTGATGCGCGGGATGCACCACATCCCCGTCGACCGCGCCGCCGGCCAGGCCTCCTACGACGAGGCGGTGAAGCGGCTGCGCGCGGGCGAGGTCGTCGGGGTTTTCCCGGAGGCGACGATCAGCCGTTCGTTCACCGTGAAGGACATCAAGACCGGTGCGGCGCGCATGGCCGCCGAGGCCGGGGTACCGGTGATCCCGATGGCGCTGTGGGGCACCCAGCGGCTGTGGACCAAGGGCCACCCGAAGGACCTGACCCGCCGCCACGTGCCGATTTCGATCGTCTTGGGCGCCCCGATGCACCCCTCCGCCGAGGACGACTGCGAGGTGCTGACCAAGGACCTGCGCGCCCGGATGTCCGAGCTGCTCGACCAGGCCCAATCGTCCTATCCGGACAGTCCGGCGGCCGACGACGACCGCTGGTGGCTGCCCGCCCACCTCGGCGGCACCGCGCCGACCCCGGAAGCCGCCGCGGCGCTGGACCGCCGCCCCGCCGAGCGCGGCTGACGGCTCGCGTCAGAACCAGCGTTCCAGCACCTCGGCCACGCCGTCCTCACCGGCCGGCCCGGTCACCTCGTCCGCGACCTCCAGTACGGCGGGGTGGCCGTTGGCCATCGCGACGCCGTGGCCGGCCCACTTGAGCATCTCGACGTCGTTCGGCATGTCACCGAAGGCGATGACGTGCTCCGCGGTCACCGAGAAGCGCTCGGCGACCTCCGCGAGCCCGGTGGCCTTCGTGATGCCGTGGGCGGCGACCTCGATCAGGCCGCCGGATGAGGAATACGTCACATCCACCGCGCCGTCGAAGATCGCCCGCGCCGCCTGGGCCATCTCCTCCGAGCGCATGTCGCGGTGGCTGATCAGGAGCTTGATCGCGGGGTGGCCGAGCACCTCGGCGCGCATCGCCGTGCGGCCTTCGTCACTGCCCCACGGATTGTGGTAATCGGGCTCGATCACGAAGTTGCGCATGTCGTGGTCGACCTCGCCGGTGCCGATGCGCTCGGCCGCCAGCCGGCAGCCGGGCACGGCCTTTTCGATGGCGCTCGCGAGGTTGTGCAGCAGCTCCGGGGCCAGTTCACCGTGCACGGCGGTCACCCGGTCGGCGCCGATGTCCAGCAGCACGGCGCCGTTCGCGCACACCGCGTAGCCGGTCAGCCCCAGCGGTTTGGCGATCGGCGCGATCCAGCGCGGCGGGCGGCCGGTGCACAGCACAAACGGCACATCGTCGTCCCGCACCCTTCGCACCACCGCGATGGTTCGGTCGGAGACGATCTCCGAGGGGCCGAGCAGGGTGCCGTCGACGTCGGAAGCGACCAGGCGGGGTTTGTCCACCGGGCCATTGTCCCCGAACGGGCGCGGGCACCGCCCGTTCGAGCGAATGTCGGTGGTGGGCACTACCGTCCACCCTCGTGCGAGCAGGCATTGTGATCCTTCCGGAAGATCGTTGGTGGGCGGCCGAGCCGAAGTGGCGGGCCGCCGAGGAGTACGGCTTCGACCACGCGTGGACCTACGACCACCTGGGCTGGCGGTCGCTGGTCGACGGGCCGTGGTTCTCCGCGGTGCCCACGCTGACGGCAGCGGCGATGGTCACGTCGCGCATCCGCCTTGGCACCTTCGTGGCGTCCCCGGTCGCGCGGCACCCGGTGCCGTTCGCGCGGGAGCTGATCACCCTCGACGACGTCTCCGACGGCCGCTTCGTGCTCGGCGTCGGCGCCGGCGTGGACAGCTCCAATTACGACACCCAGGTCCTCGACGCCCCCGACCTCACGCCGCGGCAGCGCGCCGACCGCTTCACCGAGTTCGTCGAATCGCTCGACGGCCTGCTGATGACCGACCGCTTCGACTTCGAGGGCGAGTACTACCAGGCTCGGGGCGCACGGAACCTGCCCGGCACGGTGCAGCGGCCGCGGCTGCCGTTTGTCGTCGCCGCGAACGGCCCGCGCACCATGACGCTGGCCGCCCGCTTCGGCGCCGGCTGGGCCACCACCGGGCGCGGCGGCACCACGCTGGACGAGTGGTGGCAGGGCATCGCCGAGCTGAGCCGCGTGTTCGACGAGCGCCTCGACGCCGCCGGCCGCGAGCGCGCGAGCATCCAGCGGTACCTGAGCCTCGACGCCGCGCCGGTGTTCTCGCTGAGCAGCCTCGACGCGTTCCGCGACGCCGTGGACCGCGCCGCCGCGCTGGGCTTCACCGACGTCATCGTGCACTGGCCCCGCTCCGGCGGCCCGTACGAAGGCCGGGAGTCCGTGCTGGAGAAGGTCGTCGAGGACGTGCTGCCGACCCTGCACGAGGCCTGACACCGACGGCCGGGCTGGGCCGATCGGGTGATATCGGCCCGGCCGGGAAACCGAGTTCCGGCATCAGGCGTCTCGATTTTCGAGAAGCAGAGGGGGAGCCGGCCGGGGGCCGGTCTTCTCGCCCGGGGGGTCGGGGGACGGGAGATCCTCGTGGTCGCAGCCGGGGAGCTGCGCCCACGAGGCTCCGGGTTTCAACGGCTCCGGGTTCAAAGGCTCCGGGTTTCAAGGGCTCCGGGCTGTTACTTGATGATCGTGTAGATCGAGGCGCCCGGGTTGCGGTAGTCGAGTTTCAGGAAGTCCCGCCCGTCGAGCCCGCGCAGGCCGGGGGCGATCGGCGTGTCCTTGCGGATCGTGCCGCTGCCGATCAGGACGTGGTGCACGTCGAGCCGCCGCACGGCGTCGCGCACGCGCGGATCGGTGTCGTAGTCCCGAAAATGCAGGGCCAGGTACACGGCATCGGGGTCGACGTGGCCGCCGCCGTCGTAGTGGCCGGCGACCGGGTGGACGCCGGCGATGGCGTACATCCAGGCGGTGCCGTCCATCCGGTCGTTGAGCACCTTCTCCTGCGCCGGGATCCCCATGGCGCCCAGCCGCTCCATGGCCGTGATCTCGTTCGCGCTGACCGGCGGCGTGACCTCGCCCTCGGGGCCGTTGTAGTAGAGGTACGAGACGGCCGTCGCGTTCGCCGTGCGGTAGAAGCCGCCAGTCAGCACGGCCATCGCGACGACCACCAGCACCGCCGTGCCCACGCCGACGCGCGCCAGCACCCGCGGCCGCCCACGCGCCCACGCGCCGCTGCCGGCCAGCCGCGCGAACCAGCGTTGCAGCTCTGCCATGCCGTGCCCGGCGAGCAGGCACAGCGGGATCGCGGCCAGCGCCATCAGCCGGTAGCGGTCGTTCCACCACGGCCGGGACAGCGAGATCACCCACGGCAGGTAGCCGTAGCAGGTCACCAGCACGAAAAACGCCGAGAGCCCGAGCGCCGAGAGCAGCGCCCAGCGCATCCGGCCGAGCGTGGAGAAACTCAGCGCGCCCACCGCGAGCAGCACCGTCAGCCAGATCTGCGGACGGCTCAGCACCTGCTGGAACGTCACGAGCAGCTTCAGCGCGAGCGGGACCGACAGGTCCGAATTCCACGCCTGGTACGGGTACGAGCCCGCCGTGAAGCTGATCGCGCCGAGGATCATCGGCGCCGCCAGCAGGCCGCTGCCGAGCATCACCGGGACCATCCGCAGCACGTCGCCGCCGAGCACCCGCCACGCGGGACGCCCGTCCGGGACGCCGTCCACGGGCTTGCGCCGCAGCGACCGGTACCAGCGCTGGACGACCACCGGCAGCGCGAACAGCACGGCGCCGAACAGCGCGCTCGAGTGCGCCGCCAGCAGCCCCACCGCGGCCAGCGCCACGATCAGCCCGGTGTCGACGCCCGGGCGCACCAGGAACCGTTGCAGCGCGACGACCGTCAACGGCGTCAGCACGATGCCCAGCGCGTACGGCAGCAGGCCGCTCGACACCGACTCGTACGCGCCCGTGGTGGCGCCCGCCGCGACCAGCGCCGTGCAGCCCGCGTACACCGCGCGTCCGCCGAGCTGGCGGATCAGCGCGACCATCGCCAGCGCGAAGAGGCCGGCGACTGGCATCGTGATGGCGTTCAGCGTGACCGGGATGCTGGTGCCCGAGATCTGGTACACCAGCGCGCCGACCAGGTGATAGCCGTTGGGGTAGAAGGAGCCGTCCGGGTACCAGTTGATCTTGCCCATGCCGATGAGCGAGCCGTCGCCGGTGTCGGCGATGTAGCGGATGCCGTTCGCGTGGAAGACCGTGTCCCAGCGCTGGAACACCGCCGTCGTCCCGCCGCGCGCGGAGAGCACTACGGCGGTCGAAAGCCCCGCGGCGACGACCACGCACGCCGCCACCGCCCAATGCGCCCGCCGGGTCCACGGCACCGGCGGCTCCTCCGCGCCGGGCTTCAGCCAGCCGCGGGCGATGCACAGCCGCCGCGAGCCGTACGCGAAGCCGGCGAACAGGAGCGTGCAGGCGGCCGCCGTCGCCACGTTGTACGGCAGGCCGACGATGCCGAGCCACGGCCCGGCGAGCCCGGTGACCGCGTAGCTGAGCAGCGGGGCCAGCCCGGCCAGCGCCCAGCCCCGGACGCCGGCGGCCCGGCCGATCAGGCCGCCCGGCACCGCCAGCACGGCCAGATAGGTCAGTACCGCGCTGAAATAGCTCCAGAAGGTGTCCGGTGCAGGCATGCTTCCCAGGTCTGTCGGAGGTGAACTGCCGGTGAAGGCTGAGGTCGGTGCGGGCCACGGCTCGGGGGCTGCGTACCCTGGGCGCCCGTGAGCGAGCACACGAACCCCGCCAAGATTACTGAAGACGACTTCGCCGGTTACGACCTCGTCGTCGTCGGGTCCGGTTTCTTCGGGCTGACCGTCGCGGAGAGGGCCGCTGCCGAACTCGGCAAGAAGGTCCTCGTGATCGAACGCCGGAGCCACCTCGGCGGCAACGCCTACTCCGAGGCCGAGCCCGAGACCGGCATCGAGGTGCACAAGTACGGTGCGCACCTGTTCCACACCTCGAACAAGCGTGTGTGGGAGTACGTCAACCGCTTCACCGAGTTCACCGGCTACCAGCACCGGGTGTTCGCCCGGGTGAAGGACCAGGTCTACTCGTTCCCGATGAACCTGGGGCTGATCAACCAGTTCTTCGGCAAGTCGCACACGCCGGACGAGGCACGCGAGCTGATCGCCAAGCAGTCTTCGGAGTTCGAGACCGCGAGCGCGCAGAACCTCGAGGAGAAGGCGATCTCGTTGATCGGCCGCCCGCTCTACGAGGCGTTCATCCGCGGCTACACCGCGAAGCAGTGGGAGAACGACCCCAAGAACCTCGGCGAGAACATCATCACCCGCCTGCCGGTCCGCTACACGTTCGACAACCGGTACTTCAACGACACCTACGAGGGCCTGCCCGTCGACGGGTACACCGCGTGGCTCGAGAAGATGGCCGACCACGAGAACATCGAGATCCGGCTGAACACCGACTACTTCGACGTGCGCCGGCACATCCCGGCGGGCACGCCGACCGTCTACACCGGTCCCCTGGACCGCTACTTCGAGTACTCCGCGGGCCGGTTCACCTGGCGCACCGTGGACTTCGAGTCCGAGGTCGCGGAAACCGGTGATTTCCAGGGCACCTCGGTCGTCAACTACAACGACCAGGAAGTCCCGTACACCCGCATCATCGAGTTCCGCCACTTCCACCCGGAGCGGGACTACCCGAAGGACAAGACGGTCATCTTCCGCGAGTTCTCCCGCTTCGCCGGGGAGGACGACGAGCCGTACTACCCGATCAACACGCCGGAGAACCGCGAGAAGCTCGAGGCTTACCGCGAGCTGGCCAAGAACGAGGCGCGTGAGAAGAACGTGCTGTTCGGCGGCCGTCTCGGCACGTACAAGTACCTCGACATGCACATGGCGATCGGATCGGCGCTCTCGAAGTTCGACAACAAGCTCGCCCCCCACTTCACCGACGCCGCGACGCTCACCGGTGACACCGAGGACTGAGCGAGGCATCCGGCGCCGACAGCACACCGGTGTTCGTCCGACCGACGTCAGGACAGTGGGCCCATTCGCCGCCGACCGTCCACCGCTGACCGCACGCGCGGACCTCCTCGGCAGCGGGCAATCCGACACCGAGAGGCCCGTGGGCGCCTGACCCGACGGTGATCCCGGTGGTGAACAGGTACCGACCGGACACGCCGCAACCTCCGTTTTCGCTCACTGTCCGCGAAAATTCGGTGCGGTAGTGGACAATCGGGACGGTCGGTCACCCGTCGGACGCAGTCAGGGGCGAGGCGCATCGCCCGGGGTGAGCGGCAGCCGAGCTGGCCACCGACGTCAATCGACACCGTGGGCGACCTCGTCGACGAGGAGGGTGCCGCCTCGGGGTGGCGCCGGAGGCGCAACAAGCGACCACTACCCTCGGTCGACGACTCCTGACCCGCGGCTCGTGACGTGATCTGGCGCCGAAGCCGACCCGATCAGCAGAGGACTGAGCGCAAAAC
>DASXYS010000005.1:0-12745 GCA_036502365.1 Amycolatopsis sp. | reverse complement strand
CGGCTCGGTGTCGGTGCGGCAGTTCCGGCTCGAGCGCCACGGCCTGGTGCCGCGCGGCCGGATGGAGGACATCGTCAAGGGCGCGATCGGCCTGGCCACCGAAGGGTTCTTCGAGGGCGTGGCCGCCGGTTCGATCCAGGTCCGCCGGGACATGACCATCAAGCGCCTGCTGGCCGACGGCGACCGGCCCGCCGCCGAACTCGCCGACGGCACGGTCCTGCCTGCCGATCTGGTCGTCTGCGCGACCGGCTTCACCCAGGGCGCGCCGTTCCTCGACCGCTCGGTGCAGCAGCAGTTGTTCGACGAGCGCGGCAACTTCATGCTGTACCGACAGATCCAGCCGCTCGGAGTGCCGGGGCTCTACTTCAACGGCTACAACTCGTCGTTCTTCAGCCCGCTCAACGCCGAGATGGCGGCGCTGTGGATCGCCGCCGACCTGGCCGGCGCGCTCGCTCTGCCGGACGACGAGACCCGCCGCGCCGACGTCGCCGGGCAGCTCGCGTTCCTGGACGAGGCGACCGGCGCGCACCATTGCCGCGGCACCAAGATCATCCCGTTCTCGATGCACAACGTCGACGAGGTGCTCGGCGACCTCGGCGTGCAGGTCAGCCGCCGCACCCGCGCGGCGCACTGGCTGAACCCCGTGTCCCCCGCCGCGTACCGCAAGCTGACGCCTGCGCTGCTGACGCGGCTCGCGACCCGGAATGAGACCCCGAAACCGACCCGCGCGGCGCTCTGACCGCGTCCGAGGAGGAACTCCATGGACACCGCCCCCAAGACCGGACAGCAGGTCCTGCACCCCGGTGACGGCACGAACCTCGGCGCGATCGGGCTGGGCATCCACGCCCGCCTGACCGGCGCCGACACCAACGGCGCGTACTCCCTTTTCGAGTACGTCGTGCCGCCGGGCCTCGGCGGACCGCCGACCCACATCCACAGCCGGGAGGACGAGCTGTTCACCTGCGTCCAGGGCCGGGTCGAGGTCGAACTGGACGGCACCCGTCACGTGCTCGGTCAAGGCGACTCGCTGCTGATGCCCCGCGGTGTGCCGCACGTGTTCCGCAATCCGTTCGACGAGGAGACCCGCGTCATCGCCGTGGTTTCGCCGCCCGGGCTGGAGAACTACTACCGGGAGCTGTCCGAGCTGCCGCCCGGCCGGGACATGAAGCTGGTGGCGGAAGTAATGGTCCGCTACGGGCTTTCGCTGCAGAAATGACGGACCGCGAACGCATGGTGCGCGCCATGTGCGCGGCCGTCGACGCCGGTGACGCCGAAGCCTTCGGGGCCTGGTTCGCCGACGACGCCACCTACACCTTCGGCAACGGCGAAACACTGGTCGGCCGCGAAGCGATCGTCGCGGCCACGGCCGGCGCCGCCGGTGCGCTGCCCTGGGTCCGTCACGTCGTCGACCAGATCGCGGACACCGGCGGCGGTCAGCTGTTCTGCCGGTTCACCATCACCACGGCGGCTCCCGACGGCGCCGAGCTGGCCCTGCCGTGTGTCACGGTCATGTGGGTGGACGGAGCGCGGGTGACCGACTACCGCGTCCACATGGACATCACGCCCGCGCTGCCTTAGCTCCTGCCCGGGGGCCAGGCCAGGGCGGGACGAGGACCGCGGCGGAGCCGGTCGAGGCCGGTCAGGCACCCGCCGATGGCCTTGCTCAGAACCCGGACGAACCCCTCCTCGGCGACGCCCCGCCGGGCCGCGTGCCACACCTGGCAGAACACGGTGATCACCACGTCGTCGGCCAGTGCCCCGTCGCCGATGCGCGAGCGCACGATCCACAGGACCGCCGAGCTGTAGCGGGTGACCAGGACTTCGAACGAGTCCAGGTCGCCCGTCGCGGCTCTCGCGAACAACGTGTCGTCATCCTGCACCCGGAGAACGGCCTCCGCGCCCTCCGGCGGGCGGTGCAGGACGCTTTTCACGACCAGGTCCACGTGCTCATCACCCCTCGGCCGGAATCGGCTAGAACGAGAATGCCGCCCAGAGCATCACCCACGCGACGACGCAGACGACAACAACCACACCCACGATGTCGACGGCACTGCGGAGGAACCGCCGAAATGCCGGCACACTGCGAACATTCATTTCAACTCCCCGTCCTTGGCGTGCGGTGATGATCGAACGTTACCCCGAACTTGCACAAAGTCATTGCTCATATGGGGGTCACCCGCGAAGGGGACCCATGACCGTAATCTCGCGGTGAAACGGTGAAAAACGCACCGGAACCGGCCGGATTGTGACGCGACAGACTCCCCGGAAAGTGTTTCCCGAACGGCTCAAGTAATAGTAAAAACGGCTTCGGCCACCACGGCGCGCCCGCGGCCGGGGCGCGTGGTCTACTGCGCGTCGTGTCGCTGACTTCGGAACTGGCCGACTCCGCGAGCGCGCTCACCTCCTGGTGCGCGCGTGTGTTCACCGGCACCCCGGCTGTCGCGGCGGAGGTCGCGCGGGCGGTGCGGGACGTCAAGCCGGTGCGACCGGCCGGGCGCGACGTTCCGCGACGGCACTGGGCGGAGATCGGCGGGGCGTTCGGGCAGCGGGTGGCCGACCTGGTGCAGCCCGCGCCGCCGTACTACGCGCTCCTCGGCCTGGTCGGCGCGCAGTGGGCCACCGGTGGCTGGGCGCATCGGCAGGCTGCCGCCTACCCGACCCACCGCGATCTGCCCGAGGAGTACCGCGCGCGGGCGCTGTTCGTCCGGCCCGCGGCGACCACCTGGCTCGACCTCGGCGACCCGTTCCCGGCCGCCGAATCGGTGCCCGGCACGGAGGCGGTCTGGGGCGAGCTGCTGGAGCGCTCGCGCGGCTACCTCGCCGAGCACGCGCCGTCCGGCACGCTCGCCCAGACGGGCGCCGAAGCCGGGCTGGCGCGCACGAACTGGGTGCTCTCGGCGTGTGAGGACATCTACCGCTCCGGCGGCATCGACCCCCGCCTCGCCCGCGCGGTCGACGGCGGTGCGCCGACCGTGGACCTCCTGCGAGGGCTGGCCGGTGAGGACCAGGTCACCGAGCTGGTGCAGCTCGCCCAGCGGCTGCACGAAAGCGGCGCGCTGTGGGAGCTGCGCTCACTCGCCGGAAACCCGCCCGAGGGCCGTCAGCTCGGCATCGCCGGCCCGACCATCGTGCCCGGCTGGGCCGACGGCGACATCCTGCTCGGCGCCATCGACCCGGAAACCGGCGTCGACGAGCGCGGCACCACCCTGGTGGACGTCAAGACCGTCGCCGCCGTCCGCGATCCCGCCCGCGTCGCTCGCTGGCTGTGGCAGATCCTGCTCTACGCCTGGCTCGACACCGGCGGCTTGTACGACATCCGCCGCACCGGCTTGCTGCTCGCCCGCCACGGCACCCTGATCACCTGGCCGGTCGACGAGCTGGCCGGGAAGCTGCTCGGCGGCCCGGAAACCACGGAGTACCGGCGTGACGAGGCCCGTGGGATCGTCGGCCGGATCCTGGCGTCAGTCGGCCTGGAACTGCCGCCGGTCTAGCACTCAAGGCCCTGAGCTGCCTCGCGGAACCCCCGGCGCGACTACGCGGCCGGCCCGGACCGGCCGAACAGCCCGGAGAACTGCCGCTCGGCTTCGTCGAACTGCCGCTGGGTGAGGCGGCCGTCTCGGACCATCGCGCGCAGCTGGTCCAGCGCGGTGTCCAGGCCGTGGGCGCTGGCCTCGTGGATGTGGGAGGCGAGGTCGCTCGCGACGCCGTCGGACCCGGACACCGTGGTCGTGGTGAACACCGACGGACCCGTCGACGAGGTTTTCCCCTGCCGCCGGAACATCTCGTCGATCCAGGCCTGCCGCTTCCGGTCCGCGCGCCGGGCCAGGTCGGCGGCGAGCGCGGTCAGGTCGTCGGCCACCACGGCCTTCGCCGGGTCGGCCAGGTCGTAGGCGATCGTGGCGGGGGTGCCCGCGGGCAGCGCCGCCGTGGTGCGCTCGACCGCGCGGATCGGCGTGCCGGCGGACCTCGACTCGAAGGTCAGCTTCCGCACCGCGTGCCCGTTCACCCTGGTCCCGGTGTAGGCCACGTCGACCAGCAGGGCTGGCACCCGGGAACCGGTGTCCAGCAGCCTCTTGCGGGTCCGGGCCGCGGCCTGCCAGCGCACGAGCAACGTCGCCGTCGTGGCCACGATCCCCACCGCGACCGAGCCGAAGCCGGCCGTGAGCACCAGCAGCACCGGCTCGGGCGTGATCAGGTACGCCCGGCCGAACACCAGCGACAACGGCGCGGACCACACCAGCTGGACAAGCAGGACCACAACGACGATCCAGCGGGTGCTACGCGGCATGAAGTGAATTTAGCCAGCCCAGCGCCCGAGTCAATCGGCCGGTCGGACGTCTCCTCAGGCAGCGGCGGCGGACGGGCCTGCGGCCAGCGCCTCGACCCGGCCCATCGGGCCGTTGTAGTAGTTCTGGTCGCCGGGCAGGCTGCCGGACCGCGAGAACTGCCAGATGCTCTGCTTGTCCCAGCCCGCGGGCAGCTCCCCCACCTGCGGTGCGTAGCGGGCGAGCCAGAGCGGGTCGGTGTTGCCGAAGCGGCTCGTGTTGCCGGTGCAGAGCTTCCACCACGCGGTGCTGGTGTAGATCAGCGCGCTGCGTTTCTCCTTCGCCAGGTAGGTGCTGGTGAAGTCGGCGATCCAGTTCGTCATGTCCGCCGGGTTCTTGCCGTAACAAGCGTCGCCGTACGGGTTGTATTCGAGGTCGACCGCGCCCGGCAGCGTCTTGCCGTCGCCGTTCCACCCGCCGCCGTTCGCGATGAAGTACTGGGCCTGCTGCGCGCCGGTGGAGACGTCCGGGCGGGCGAAGTGGTAGGCGCCGCGGATGATCCCGGCCCCGTGCGCGCCGTTGTACTGCGCACCGAACTGCGGGTTGACGAACCCGGTGCCCTCGGTGGCCTTGACGTAGGTGAACCGCGCGCCCGAGCCGCTGGCCGCCGCCCAGTCGACCGGCCCTTGGTGCCCGCTGACGTCGTGGCCGAGGGTCTGGTCGACGTTCACGTCCGCGCGGGCGGTGTCCGGGCCGCCGTGCACGCCCTCGTGCGCCTCGATCTGTGCGCCCGCGGTGTTCCCGGCGGCGCGGGAGTAGTCGGCGGCGGCCGCGGGCCCCGCGGTGATCAGCCCCCACGGCAGTGCGGCCACGGCAGCGAGCAGCAGCCCGGTCCGCCATCGTCCGCCCCGCTCGTTTCCCGGCAGTTCGCGCATTCCGGCTCCGATCTCGGCTCTGGCAGGTCCGGTGATCATGGTGCCTGCGCCGCACCGGCCCCGCTCGCCCGCGGTCACCCGTTCGTGGCCGGCCGGACGGAAACGGGGCCGCCGGACCGGGTGGTGCCCGGTCCGGCGGCCCCGCGGAAAAACCCTGCCGGCTCAGCCGATCTGCTGCACCAGCGCCGGGACGAACTTGGCCGCGTCGAGGGTGCCCCAGCCGGACACGATGTCGAAGCCCTTGCCCGCCTGGTAGCCGTCCACGCCGTCAGTGGCGTTGCTGCCCGAGGTCACGTCGACGAGGCCGTTGGCCGCCGCGCCGGCGCCGATCTTGTACAGCGCCGGGTTGATGAAGCCCAGTCCCTTGCCCGCCTTCTGCGAGGCGAGCGCGACCACCGCGGCGAACAGCGGCGAGGACTGCGAGGTGCCCGACGTACCGAGCAGCGAGATGTCCGGCAGCGAACGCCCGGTGGCCTTGGTGGTCTGGTCCACGTCGGCCTGCCAGTCCGGCGCGGGGTACTCGTGCGACACGCCGCCGCCCGAGAGCGGCCAGACGGTGTCGGGCGAGGTCCGGGTGCCGGTGGAGTCCGTGTGCAGCACGGTGCCGCCGACGGCGGTCACGTAGGAGTTCGCGGCCGGGAAGCTCACGACCTTCTTGCCCCACGGCGTGTTGTCCTTCTTCGTGCCGGTCGAGCCGTCGTCGCCGGTGGACGCGGTGACCGTGATGCCGGCGTCGGTCGCCTTCTTGAAGTGCGCGTCGAGGCCGTGCAGCTGCGCGGAGTTGTCGAAGTCGTCCTCCGGTGTGCCGAGGCTCATCGAGATGACGTTCGCGGAGTGGTGGTCGGCCAGGTAGTCGATGGCCGTCATCATGTCCGGGAACCCGTCGATGCCCTGGGTCTCTGAGGTCGGCGTGGCGACGACCAGGATCTTCGCCTTCGGCGCCAGCGTGTGGAACATGGCCACGTCGAGGTCGGTCTCGCCGCCCCAGCTCGAGCAGTCGGCGGGGGTGCCGGGGTCGCCGCACGCCGGGACCTTGCCCGCCGGCTCGACGATCTGGACGTCCGCGGCGGGCAGCCCGTGCGACTTCGAGTAACTGTCTATGTAGGACTGGATGTTCTTGTCCCCGTACGAGACGACCGTCGCCAGCGTGGTGCCGGTGCCGTCGATTCCCTGGTCGTACAGCGGTTTCGTGTCGTACGAGGTCTGGAGGCTGTTGCCGGCCGCGGCGAGCGCGCGGTCGGTCAGCGCCGCCCGCTCCTGCGGCGACTTCGCCCCGCCCAGCAGCGACGCCGCGGAGCTGAACTGGTGGTGCTTGGCCACCGGCGCCGCGGTCGCCGGCGCACCGGCGGCGCACAACGACAGGGCGGCAGCAGCCCCCACAGTCAGCGCCAGTGTCCGGCGCGCACGAGAGGTCTTGCCGAGCTGAGCAGCCATTCTGTTCCTTCCGGCGGCTCCCGCGGGTGCGGGATTTTCGGGGTGTACCACCGGATTAAAACTCTCCCACCCCACGGCTGCCACGGCCATTGGTCGCGGATGCCCCCAAGCGATCAGCAAGAGGACAAAGTGGACACACCTGTGCGGGCCGTCGAGGTTCGGTGGATGGAGAGCGAAATGACACGATGAGCGGATCCGGTCCGGCTGCTTGGGGGAACGATGTCCGATGTCACGGCGCTGGCCGACGAGCTGTACAACGCGATGCTCGATCGCTTTCCGACATCCGCGAGTCTGCGGGGAATAGCCGGATACGGCGACCGGCTGCCCGATTACAGCGAAACAGCTGAAGCGGACTTCGCTACGACCGTGGCCGGGATCGCGCACCGCGCCGAAGGGCTGGACCCGACCGAGCTGACCGGCACCGAGCTGGTGACCCGTACGATCGTTGTCCAGCAGGCGCGAATGCTGAGCGAACGGGTCGAGGGACGGTGGACCGAATTCACCGTCAGCGACTTCATCCTCACCCCGGTTCCCGGGCTGCTGCTCGATCTCGCCACACTGCCGCTGACCACGGGCGAGGATTTCCTGGCCCGGCTGCGCGGCCTGCCGGCGTTCTTCGAGGCGCTCGCCCGGCGCCATCGCGACGGCGTCGCCGCCGGGCTGCTCCCGGTCGCACGCCTCGTCGAGGCTGCCGCGAAGCACCTGGACGACCAACTCGCCGACCTCGGCACCCTGCGCCGATCGCCTGATGGCGCCGACCTCGACGGCCGCTGCCTTCAGGTGCTCAGCGAAGTCGTCGCCCCGGCAATCCGGGCCTACCGCGAGGTGCTGACCACCGAGCTGCTCCCGCGCGGCCGCGACGGCAACCACGCCGGGGTGTGCTGGCTGCCCGGCGGCGAGGCCCGGTACGCAGCCGCTGTACGTGGACACACCACGACCGGCCTGTCGCCCGACGAACTGCACCGAGTCGGTCTCGACCTCGTCGCCGGGCTCGCCGAGGAGTACATCGCACTCGGCTCGGCGCTGTTCGGGACCTCGAAGCTGAACGAGATCTTCGCGCGGCTGCGAGACGACCCGACGCTGCGGTTCCGGACCGGCGAGGAGATGCTCTCCGCGGCCCGCGACGCGGTACGCCGGGCAGAGGCGGCCGCGCCCGGCTGGTTCGCGACGCTGCCATCGTCGGCGTGCGCAGTGGCCGAGTACCCGTCGACCAGTTCGCCGCGTGTCCCGTCCGCCTACCTGGTCGGCCCGCTTGACGGCTCCCGGCCGGGCACGTATTTCGTCAACACGCGGCGCCCGTGCGACGTCCCGCGCCACAAGGCGCAGGTGACGGCCTTCCACGAGGGCGTGCCGGGCCACCACTTCGAGATGACAACCAGCCAGGAACGCACGGACCTGCCGCTGCTGCGCCGCACCGCGCAGATCACCGCGTTCCGCGAAGGCTGGGCCCTTTACGCCGAACGGCTCGCCGACGAGATGGGCCTGTACTCCAGCCCGCTCGACCGGCTCGGCATGCTGGCGATGGACTCCAACCGCGCGGCCCGGCTGGTCGTCGACACCGGGCTGCACGCCAAGGGCTGGAGCCGCCGGCGCGCGGTCGAGTACCTGCACGCCAACACGCCGATGGCCCCGGCCCTGATCCAGTCCGAAGTGGACCGTTATCTGTCAGAGCCCGGACAGGCCCTGGCATACATGGTGGGCCGCCGCGAGATCCGTCGTCTGCGCAATCAGGCCCAGGACGTGCTCGGCCGGCGGTTCGACCTTTGCGCTTTCCACACCGCCGTGCTTTCCGAGGGCCGGGTGCCGCTGTCTGTGCTTGAGGAAATCGTCACCACCTGGATCGGTTCGATCAGCCGCAACTGACGTGGCTGGTGACAGAGAGCGTGATCAAGCCCCGCTGAACGCGGTCGCGAACACGTGCAGCTGCTTGGCCACCGGCAGGGTCACGAAGGCGACCGGCTTCCCCGCGGTCAGCGGCACCGACGCCGCGTACAAGCTCACCTTTTGATCATGCGGATAGGTGCTCCCCGCCGGCCGGTTCCAGTACGGCGTGGTGGCCACCAGGACACATCCGCCGACGGCCTGGTTGGCGTACCAGTCCGCGACGGTGAGCGTCGAGGTGGACGTGGTGCCGTCGGAGTAGGTCACGGTCACCGGGCCGCTCTGGGTGCCGTTGGTGCCGGCGGCGAGGAAGGACAGCGCCGAGCCCGAGCCGGGCAGGGCGATGCTCTGGCCCGCGGCCGTGACGGTGTCGGGCTGGCCCGATGGGACGGCCGGCCAGGTGAACGTCGCCGGGCCGGACTGCACCTGGCCGGCCGGGGTCACGCCGACCGAAGAGAGCGCCTGCGCGGAAAAGCTGAAGCCGGCGCCGTCGAGGTTGCCCGGGGCCGGGTCCGCGTCGTCGGTCACGCCGACGTCGGTGTACGCGGCGGCCAGGCTCGGGTAGGACACCTGCACGGTCGCCGGCCCGGGGCCGGTCGAACCGCCCGCGTACCGCGTGGTCGCCGCGAGGTTCGCTGGGCCGGGAGTAGCGGCGGGCGCGGCGGTCACCTGCCATGTCGTCGACACTGTCTGTCCTGATCGGACGGTCCGGAAGAGCGCCGGGGTCCGCGGCGTCGCGGTCCAGCCCGTCGGCGGCGAAAGGCTGGTGACGGCGTCGCGCACCGGCTCGGTCGCGCCGTTGGTGAAGGTGGTGGTCACCGCGAACGTCTTGCCGCCGGTCGCGATGGCCGGCGCGGCCACCTTGGTGAACCGCGGCCCGGACGTCCGGTCGACGCGGAAGCCGCCCGAAAGGGGCAGGTTCCGCGAGGAGTCGCCGACGCGGACGGTGTACTGGCCGGCGCCGAGTTCCCAGGCGTGCGCGTCGCTGCTCCAGTACGACGCGTCCTGCGCGGTGAGGTCGAACTGCACCCGTTTCGTCTGGTGCGGCTGGAGATCGACCTTCTGGAAGCCCTTGAGCTGGCTGCCCGGCTCGCCGGTGGCCGCAGGGTCGCCCAGGTACAGCTGCGCCACCTCCGAGCCCTCCCGCGCGCCGGTGTTGGTGACGTCGGCGCTGACCTTCAGGCGCCCGTTTTCGCCCATGGTGGTGCCGTCGACCTTCAGGTTCGAGAACCGGAAGCTGGTGTAGGACAACCCATAGCCGAACGGGTAGAGCGGGGCGAGCTGCTGCTGGTCGTACCAGCGGTAGCCGACGTCGAGCCCCTCCGAGTACTGGACCTTGCCGTCGACGCCGGGCCATTGCTGCGGCGTCGAAGCGGGCACCTGGTCCAGCGACGCGGGGAAGGTGACCGGCAGTTTGCCGGACGGCGTGGTGTCGCCGAAGAGCAGCGACGCGATGGCGTTGCCTGATTCCTGGCCCGGGTACCACGCCTCGAGGACGCCCTTGACCTTCGCGAGCCACGGCATGGTCACCGCGGAGCCGGTGTTGAGCACGACGACGGTGTTCGGGTTGGCCGCGGCGACGGCGTCGATCAGCTTGTTCTGGTCGGCCGGCAGGCTGATGTCGGCGAGGTCGCTGCCTTCGGACTCGTAGTCGTTGGCGTAGACGACCGCGACGTCGGACTTCGCGGCGAGCGCGGCCGCCTGCCCGGGCAGGTCCTGGCCCGGGGGCAGCCAGCCGAGCGTGACGGTGGAGTCGCCGCCGCCCTGGTAGTAGTCGACCTCGACCTGCACCGGCTGACCCGCGGTGAGCGGGACCTGCGCGGTTTTGGTGGCCGCCGCGTGGTCGCCCCAGTTGTCGATCACCGGCTGCCCATTGACCAGCAGCCTGCTGCCGTCGTCGCTGGTCAGCCCGAGGGTGTACGTGCCGGTCGCGGGCGGGGTGAGCGTGCCGGTCCACTTGGCCGAGAAGTTCGTCGCGGGCAGGCCGGGCGCCGGCGTCGTGCCGGTCCAGGTGAAGGCGACCTGCGGGTCGGTCCGCGTGACGACGGGGGCGCCGGACGAGTCCGTGTTCGGGTAGTAGTCGCCCTGCAGGCCGTGGCCGGTGCCGGACGGCGGTGTCAGGTAGTCGCTCTCGATCTCCGGCAGCGCGCTGCCCTGGCCCAGGTTGCCCTGCGCGTAGTTCACGGTGACACCGGCTCCGGCGCGCGCCTTGATCCCGTCGAACGGCGTGACGGTGCCAGTACCGGCGATGTGTGCGCTGCCGCCGCCGGAGCTGAGCGTGTTCTTGCCCGCGCCGTCGCCGATCACCGCGACGGAGTGCACCTTCGCCGAGTCCAGCGGCAGCAGGCCGCCGTCGTTCTTCAGCAGGACCGTGCCGTCCTCGGCGGCCTTCTTCGCCACATCGAGGTGAGCCGGGGTCGACGCGGGCGCGCCCGGAGTGTCGGGCGACGGGTGTTCGAACAGCCCGAAGCGGAACTCCTCCCGCAGGATCCGGCCGACCATGTCGTCCAGCCGGGCCTGCGGCACCTGTCCCTTTTGGACGGCCGTCTTCAGCGCGGTGCCGAAGAAGTCCTGGCCGGGCATCTCCATGTCCATCCCGGCGTTGGCCGAGCCGGCCGCGCTGTGGGTGCCGCCCCAGTCCGAGGTGATGAAGCCGTCGAAGCCGAAGTCCTGCTTCAGGATGGCGTCGAGGTAGGAGTTCTCGCACGCGTACGTGCCGTTGATCGAGGAGTAGGAGCACATCGCCGAGGACGGCTTCGCCTGGTCGACCACCGTGCCGAACGCGCTGGCGTAGATCTCGTGCACGGTGCGGTCGTCGATCACGGCATTGTCGGCGGTGGTGTTGCGGCTGGTCTCCTGGTTGTAGACCGCCCAGTGCTTCACCTGCGCCATCACGCCCTGGGACTGGACGCCCTCGATGTCGGCGGCGCCCATCTGCCCGGCCAGGTACGGGTCCTCGCTGTAGGACTCGAACGCCCGGCCCCAGCGCGGGTCCCGGACGATGTTGATGGTCGGGCCGAGGTCGACGTCGACCCCCTTGGCCTTGTCCTCGGCGCCGATCACCGACCCGTAGGTCTTGGCCAGCGAGGAGTCGAACGACGCGGCGACGGCGGACGCGGCGGGCAGCTGCGTGGTGTCGCCGAGGTTCACCCCGAGCGGGCCGTCCTCCATCTTCAGCGACGGCACGCACAGCCGGTCGTTGCCCGCGACGCGGCCGGTGTAGCCCGCGGCCGCGGTCCCGTGCACCATGGTGATCTTCTCGTCGAGCGTCATCTGCCCGAGGACCTGCGCGACCCGGGTGCCGATCGGGGCCGTCGAGCCCACCCAGGGGCAGCCCGCCGTCACGGGAGCCGCCTCGGCAGTGGCGGGGACGGCAGTACCGGCAATCAGCACGGCCGCGATCAGGGCTGCTCCACGCATGAACCGTCTCCCGCCGTTGCCACGATGCTTCCCGGCCGGGATCTGTCTACAGCCACGGCCGGGCGGAAAACAACGAACGGGGCCGAACCTGTCCGGATACGGTCAGCGGAACCACCGCATCCGCCGCTTGACAAGGTCCGGCGCTGCGCCGTTCGGCGCAGCGCCGGACCGAACATCCACTGTGGACGCTCCCGGGGGTCAGCCCGTGACGAGGGACCGGCCGTAGGTCTGCAGGATCTCGTTCACCGGCTGGAACCAGGTGTTGCCGCCGGCGGTGCAGTCGCCGTAGCCGCCCGAGGTGACGCCCTGGGCCTGGTCACCGGTGATGAACGAGCCGCCGGAGTCACCGGGCTCGGCGCATACGCTCGTGCGGGTGACCTGGTAGACCGCGCCCTGCGAGTAGTTGACCGTGTCGTTGATGGTCAGCACATTGCCGCAGTGCCAGTGCGAGGTCGAACCGGACCGGCAGATCGACGATCCGACCGGGGCGACCGAGGAGCCGCGGACGATCACGTCGCTGACCGTCCCCCAGCCGAGCACGACCGGGGCCGTCCACCAGCCGTTGCCGATG
Organism: Amycolatopsis sp.; assembly: GCA_036502365.1. GTDB lineage: Bacteria > Actinomycetota > Actinomycetes > Mycobacteriales > Pseudonocardiaceae > Amycolatopsis. The sequence goes on along the minus strand of DASXYS010000005.1, from coordinate 239 downwards.
TTGATGATCGAGTAGTCGTTGCCGGGGAACGAGGAGCCGCCGAACGTGCCCATCGCCGAGCCGTCCCAGCCGACCACCGAGCTGCCCGCGCCGCCGCAGTGCCCGGCGCTGACGAACCCGCCGTTCACCGAGAACCCGATCGAGCAGCGCGTGTTCCCGTTGATGTAGTAGGGATCGCCGCCGACGGTGCCGGCCGAGAACGTCTGCGGCCGCGGCTCCGTCGCGACGGTCACCGGCCC
>DASXYS010000004.1:0-30519 GCA_036502365.1 Amycolatopsis sp. | reverse complement strand
GCTCGGCGAAGGTGGCGTCCAAGGTGGCCGGCCGGTTCATGATGGGGATCGGGCTGGTGCTGATGTTCATCACCGTTGTCGCGATGTTCGGCGGCGCGGGGGTGGGCGCGGGGGTCCCCCTCGCTGTCATCGGGGTCGGCCTGGTGGTCGGGGGCTGGCTGGTAGTGGAGAAGGGCCAGCGCCCGTCCGAAGGCGCTTGACCGACGGTCACCGCGCCACTGGCGGGAAGCGGGTTTCGTTGCGGTCGATCTTCGCGTTGGCCGCGGCGAGGAGGTCGATGCCCAGCGAGTCGGCGAGGCTGAGCAGGTAGAGGGTGACGTCGGCGATTTCGTCCTGGACGTTGAACTCCATGGCCGGGTCGGTGCGCCAGGCGGCGGCCTCTTCGGGCGTCAGCCATTGGAACAGGGAGATCAGCTCACCCACTTCGCCGGACAACGCCATGACGAGATTCTTCGGGGTGTGGAACGGTTCCCAGTCGCGCGCGGCGGCGAAGTCGCGGAGGCGCTGGATGAGATCTTCGAGGTTCACCGGGACTGACTACCACGCCGGTCGCGCCGGGCCGAAAGCCGCATATCCGCAGGCCGCGGGCCGGTGACCCGCGGTGCGCGACTGCTCCGGAAAGAGCACGCAGTTGGCCCACACGCACGACAGAGGCCATGCGGCAGACTGGTCCGCGTGACTGGTCCCCCGGATCTGCGGCCCTACCTGCGTACGTTGGACGCGGAGACGATGGCGGAGCTGCTCTACGCCCAGGCCCAGCGTGACCCTGAGTTACGGCATTCACTCGAATTGCGCGCCGCCACCCAATCCGGTGACGTCACGGAGGCCCACCGCCTGCTCGACACCGCGGTGTCCGACGGCAACATGGAGTACACCGCGAAGGTCGGCGCGGTGCTGGACACGCTGCAGCGGCTGCTCGACGCGGGCAGCCGCGCGGACCTCGCCCCGTTGGCGCGCCGCACGGTCGACGACATCGGCGAGATGCTGGAGCAGTCCGGGGACCCGTCGGGTGATCTCGGCGACCGGCTGGAGCGCGCCGTCGAGCTGTACGCCCGGGCGTGCGTCGCGCGGCCGCCGGACCCCGATCAGCTGGCCGACTGGATCCTCGAGGTGGAGTTCGAGGGGCTCGGCCGGCCGAGCATCGAGCTGGCCGAGTTCGCGAAAGCGCTGGGGGATCGTGGACTCGACCGGATCAAGTCCACTGTGGACGACATCGTCGCGGCCGGTGCCACCGGATACCGCCGCGACGTCGCGGCGCGGCTGCTGGAGGAGCTGGCCGAGGTTCGGGGCGACGTTGACGGGCTTGTTGCCATCTTGTCCGCGAAGCCGCCGCGGGTGGACGTCAGCCTGAAGATCGTGCGTGTGCTTCGCGCGGCCGGACGGCACAGCGAGGCCATCGCCCACGCCGCGCGAGCGCTCACACCGCACAAGGCGTCCGCGCCGCCGGAGCCCGAGGACGAGACGGTTGCCTTGCGCCGCAAGGAGTTCGACGCCGAGCCGGGGCAGGTCACGTACCTTGCGTTGCGGGAGGCGTCGGTCGAGGCCGGTGTCTGGTCCGTACAGCGTGTCGGCGCGTTGAAGCAGCTTCGCGAGTGCGCCGGCGAAACCGAGGAAGGCGCCGAGGAACTGGCGCGCGCTCTGCTCGCCGAAGGACGGCCGGACGAGGCGTGGCGCGCGTGTGTCCGCTTCGGCGGCTCGCTGGACCTGCGCGTCGAGCTGGCCGCGCTGCGCGAAGCCGAGCACCCGGCCGAGACGATCCCCGTCTACCGCACCCAGGTCGAGCGGCTGATCGAGCAGAAGGACCCACAGTCCTACCGCGAAGCGGCGAAACACCTGAAGAAGCTGCGGACGCTGCACAAACGCGCTGGGACGGCGGAGGAGTTCACCGGCTACCTGGCCGATCTGGTGACCGTGCACCGGCGCAAGACGCGGCTGATCGCCGAGGTGCGAGCCGCCCGGATCGCGCTGCCCAAGCCCCGTAGCCAGCCCGCCACGGACTCGTTGACCAGCTGAAACGTGGCCGCTCCCCCGACCGACGAGCTGGAACCACACCCGGGTCCGCCGCGACCAAGCTCCCGCGAGTCCCCGCCGGTGCCCTCGATGCAACGATGTTCGCCATGAGCCCGGTGAGTCGCGCCCGCAAGAAGAACCCGCAGCCCGCAGCGCACAGCGTGAACGGTCTGTTCAAGGACGTCCTCCGGGACTTCTCCGGATTGGCGGCCGAGCCCGGCCCGTTCGACGTCGAGCTGCTCGCGTCCGAGGTGCTCGGCCAGTGGTGGGACCTGGTGATCGAGGGTGACGCCGAGGGCGGCGAGCAGCTGGGGCTGGAGCTGATCGCGTTCGCGCAGCGCAAGATCACGCCCGGGGCGGCGGCGCTGCTGGCCGCGTTGAAGGTCGTCGCGGAGACCGACGAGGAGCGCTCGGCGGCGGCCGACGCGCTCGGCGTGGTGCTGGGCCGCGGCATTCCGGAGCCGGAGTGGGCGGCGTCGGTCGGCCAGGTGACGGTCGGCGAGTGCTGGCGCACCGGCGACGTCTACGGCGACGAGTCCTCGCTGCTGTGTGTGTTCTCGCGCGGCGACGCGACGCTGGGGCTGCTGGCGCTGCTCGACTTCACCGAGCGCGGCCGCGTGCGCGACCTCGTGGTCATCGACGCGCCGATCGAGGTGCTCACCGAGATGCGCGCACAGGCCGCGGAGGACGCGGAGCTGGTGGTGCTGGACAAGATCGAGCCCGCGGACGCGCACCGGCTGCTCGTCGACGGCATCGCCGAGACCGACGGGATGGAAGAGCCCGAGGTCGGCGCCGACTACGCGCGGTTCCACGCGATCGCCCTGACCTGGTGCCGGGCGCTGCCCGCGCCGTCGGCGTCGCTCGAAGTGGAGGAGTGGACGCCCGCGCGGCGCGAGGCGGCGGTGGACGAGTTCGTCGCGGCCTCCGGGCTTCAGGAGCGGGAGATCGCGCGCCTGCTCGTGGACCACGGGTGCGACACCGAGCCGGCGAACCCGCTGCGCGTCGGGCCGGAGAAGCTGGCCAGGTTCCTCGAGGCGCTGCTCGGCGGCGAGTACGAGCTGGAGGACGAGGACGGCTTGGCGCCGGTGGTGCTGGCGTGGGCCGCGTGGGCGGGTGTGCGCGACGGGCTTTCGGAGGTCGCGGTGGCGGCGCTGGTCGCGGACGTCACGGAGTACCTGGAGGAGTACCTCGCCGAGGAGCCGGACGAGGACGAGCCGAACGACTACCTCGACGGCACCGAATCGCCGGAGGAGGTGCTGGCCGTTGTCGAACGTCGCCGCTTCGCGGTGCCTTCGCTGAACACGGTGATCGGTGACGAGGAGCTGACCGACCTCGACCCGGGCGACCCGGAGCAGCGCCGCCTGCTGGTGATCGGCGAGCACCCGGAGTACCACGAGTCACTGGCGGACGACTCTTTCGACGGCGAGCCGCGGCTGCACCTGGCGCTGAAGACGACGCTGGTCGACCAGCTCTGGGACGACTCGCCCGAGGAGGTCTGGCCGGCGGCGCTGCGGCTGGCCGAACGGGGCCTGTCGCGCGACGAGGTGCTGGGGGAACTGGTCGCGGTGCTGGAAGGACAGCTGGAGGAGACCGGGGAAGACCGGCTGGACTACGACCTGGACGGGTACCGCGAGGCGTTGGAACAGGTCTGACTCGTGAGTGTTCATGACGGTTCTAACCGTCATGAACACTCACGAGGCCTAGGGATTTGGGCGGACGGGCGCGGCGGTCTTGGCGCGCCGTTCTCGCAGGGCCTCGTCGAAGTCGACGACAAAGGTGCCGGCGGCCATGGCCACCAGCAGGGTCAGGCCGAGTACTGCGCCGATCCAAGTCAGGACGATGGTGAGCATTGTGGCCTCCTCCCCAGGTCAGATGAGTTTTCCTGGTGAGTTCAGGGTCGCTTTCGCAAGAGCGGCCCGGTATCGGCCAACCGGTTAGGAAAGGGCTGGCCGATCGGCCGATCGGCCAGCCCAGGGTGACCCGGCTCAGACCTGGCGAGGCCGTGTGAGTGAACCGAGGGGATTCAGAGCTTGCGGAGCCGGACGCGGTTGATGGAGTGGTCCGCGTCCTTGCGCAGCACCAGAGTCGCCCGGGGCCGGGTCGGCTTGATGTTCTCCATCAGGTTCGGCTCGTTGATCGTGCGCCACAGGTGACGGGCCTCTTCGCGGGCCTCGTCGTCGGGCAGGCCGGCGAAGTGGTGGAAGTGCGAGGCCGGGTCCGAGAAGGCCGTGTGGCGCAGTTTCAGGAAGCGCTCCACGTACCAGCGCTCGATGTCGTCGGTGTGGGCGTCGACGTAGATGGAGAAGTCGAACAGGTCCGAAACGGTCAGCCGGGGGCCGGGCTGCAGGACGTTCAGGCCCTCGATGATCAGGATGTCCGGACGCTCCACCACCTGCTCCTGACCAGGCAGGATGTCGTACGCGAGGTGCGAGTACACCGGCGCCGACACGTGCTCGGCACCCGACTTCACCTCGGTGACGAACCGCAGCAGCGCGCGCCGGTCGTAGCTCTCCGGGAAACCCTTGCGGTGCATGATGCCGCGGCGGGTCAGCTCGGTGCGCGGGTACAGGAAGCCGTCCGTGGTCACCAGGTCCACGCGCGGGTGATCCGGCCAGCGGGCCAGCAGCGTGCGCAGGATGCGGGCGGTGGTCGACTTGCCGACCGCGACGCTGCCCGCGATGCCGATCACGAACGGGACCTTGGTGCCGCGGCAGTCCTCGCCGAGGAACGTGGTGGTGGCCTCGTACAGCTGCTGGCGCGCCTTCACCTGCAGGTTGATCAGGCGCGAGAGCGGCAGGTAGACCTCCGCGACCTCGGCCAGGTCGACCTGCTCGCCGAGCCCGCGCAACCGCACGAGCTCGTCGGCGGTCAGTGGCAGTGGCGTCGAACTGCGCAGCTCACGCCACTGCTCCCGGTGAAGCTCGACGTAAGGGCTGAGTTCACGGACCCGTGGCATCGCACACTCCTCGGCCGTCGCCTGCGCTGGCTCCGTCGTCAAATGCGGTTTTACTGCGCCTCTAACGGTAGGGCCAACCAGACGTGAACGCGCTGTGATGTGATGCACGCGCCCCTATCCTGCGGCCAGCGAAGATCACCGAGCGTGACGACGGCGGCCGAAGGCTTCCTCCCACGCCGCGGCCACCTGGCGCGCGCACACGGCCGGCGGCACGCCACCGAAGCCGGTGCCCAGGCCCGGCATCGCGATGGTGGTGACGAGGTCGCGAACGGGCCCGTGATCGAGCTGCCCGTGCTGCCACTGCAGGAACACCGCGCGTGCCGCCAGGTAGGGGTGGACGGTGTCGGCGGGCAGCACCTCACCGGGCTCGCGCATGGTCGGCGCGCTGATCAGCCAGGCCGGCTCGGCCTCCCCGGTCGGAACGATCACGGACTCGCCGATCGGCAGTTCACCGCCGTACGAAGCCAGAACCGCGCTGCGGACGCTCTGCTCGACCCCGGGAAACGCGCGCGCGTAGACCGCGTCGATCCCGCCCCGCATCCAGCCGTACGAGTTCGCCGGGCTGACCACGGCCTGCGCGGCGACGTCGAGCACCGAGCCGCGGTGCACCCGGACCCGGCCACCAGGATCGGCGAGGGTGGAGAGGGCATTGGTCCACGCGGCGGCAAGCGGTTCATCGACGGCGCACAACACCAGTTCCGGCGCCCGCGGTGAGGCCGGCGCACCGGCGTCTTCGCGCCCGGTGTGTGTGCCCGATTCGGCGGTCACGCTTCTAGCATGGCAAAAAACGCCACCCGGCGTAACCGGTTGACGTACCGGCTGTCCGAGTGAAAGTCGCCACGTGCGGGGTAAGTAGCCTGACGAGGTGTTGCGGATCGCGTACTTCGGCCCCCAGGGAACATTCACGGAACAGGCCGCCCGGGCGCTCGCGCCCGGTGAGGACCTGGCCCCCTACGAGACGGTCCGGCTCGCGCTCGCGGCCGTGCGCGAAGGCGCCGCGGACGCCGCGTGCGTGCCGATCGAGAACTCCGTCGAGGGCGTGGTGCCGACGACGCTCGACGGGCTCAGCGACGGCGAGCCGCTGGTCGCGGTGGCCGAGACGATCCTGCCCATCCACTTCAGCGTGCTGAAGCGCCCGGGCGGCGGCGAGATCCGGACCGTCGCCAGCCACCCGCACGCGCTCGCGCAGGTGCGCGACTGGGTGGAGGCGAACCTGCCGGGCGCGACGCCGGTGGCCTCGTCCTCCACCGCGGGCGCGGCCGTCGGCGTGGTCAACGGCGATTTCGACGCGGCCGTCTGCGCGCCCGTCGCCGCCGAGCACTACCCGCTGGAGGTGCTGGCCACGGGCGTCGCCGACGTCCAGGACGCGCAGACGCGTTTCCTCATGGTCCGCCGCCCCGGCGAGCTGCCCGCCCCGACCGGCGCGGACCGGACTTCGATCGTCGCGGCGGCCGTGAACCGCACCGGCACGCTGGCCGAGCTGCTCGCGGAGCTGGCCGGCCGCAGCATCAACCTCACCCGCCTCGACGCGCGCCCCACGCGTAACAACTTCGGCGAGTACCGCTTCTTCATCGACTTCGAGGGCCACGTCGCGGAGCCCCGGATCGTCGACGCGATGGCCGCCCTGCGCCGTCGCTGTCACGTGCGGTTCCTCGGTTCGCACCCGCGCGCCGATCAGGTCGTGGCGACCATCGAGCCGGGGGCGGGCAACCAGGACTTCCTCGACGCGCAGGCCTGGGCCGACGCCGTGGTGAAGGGGGAAGGCGCGTGAGGCTGCTGCTGGTCCGCCACGGTCAGACGTCCGGGAACCTGCGGGGCGCGCTGGACACGGCGTTGCCAGGGCCGCCGCTCACCGAGCTGGGGCAGGAGCAGGCGCGGGCACTCGCCGAACGGCTGGGCGGCGAGCCGATCGTGGCCGTGTACGCCTCGCAGGCCACGCGCGCGCAGCAGACCGCGGCGCCGTTGGCCGAGGCGCTGGGCCTCGAGGTGCAGGTGATCGAGGGGGTCAAGGAGGTGGCCGCCGGCGACCTCGAGGACCACACCAGCCGCGGGTCGATCGAGCTGTACATGAATACCGTCCGCCGCTGGACGCTCGGTGAGCTGGACGCGCGGATCCCCGGTGGCGAGTCGGGTGCGGAGGTCCGCGCCCGCATGCTCAACGCGGCCGCCGAGCTGCGCGCGAAGCACGAGAACGACGGTCCGGACGCCACCGTCGTCCTGGTCAGCCACGGCGGGGCGATCCGGCTGGGCTCGGAGTGGCTCGCGTCGAACGTGCCGCCCGACCTCGCGAACAGCGCGCTGATCCCGAACACCGCCTTCGTCGAGCTGCTCGCGGAGCCGGACGGCTGGCGCTGCCTGAGCTGGGTGGACACGCCGCTGTAAGAGCTCGTGAGTGGCTATGACGGTTCTAACCGGCATGAACACTCACGAGTCCTTGAACGGTGGGCCACCGTCAGCCATTTGGTGGGGAATTCACGGTCCCGGCGCAACCCGGCGCCATGACCGCACGTCCACTGAACAGTGGTTCACCCCAGCACAGGGAGGCGAGTGAGATGGTCAGTTTCAAGAAACCACGGGTTTCCCTGGTTTTCCTTTCCGCGGCAGGCGCGTCCGCCGCACTACTGCTTTCCGCCTGCGGTGGCGGCACGACGACCGCGTCCGGCACCACGTCGAGCTCCGCCCCGTCGTCGAGCGCTTCGCCCGCCGCCACGGCCAGTTCCAGTCCGTCCACTCCGGACAGCTCGGCCGGCACGGGGGCGCCGGCCCCGGGCCCGGCGACAGACAACGGCCTGTGCAAGGCCGGTGACGTCTCGCTTTCGCTCGGCCAGGGCGACGCGGGCGCCGGTTCCAGCTACCGGCCGCTGAACATCAAGAACACCAGCGGCAAGCCGTGCACCATCCAGGGCTTCCCCGGCGTCTCGTACGTCGGCGGCGACAACGGGCAGCAGATCGGCCCGCCGGCGTTCCGCAGCGGTGAGAAGGGCGCGGCGGTCAAGCTGAGCCCCGGCCAGTCCGCGGCCGCCGACATCCAGTTCGTCCAGGTGCAGAACTTCGACCCGGCGGTGTGCAAGCCGACCCCGGTCAAGGGCCTGCGCGTCTACCTGCCGCAGGAGACCGCGTCGAACTTCATCGCCGACCCGGGCACGGGCTGCGCGGGCGGCAACCTGCCCGGCAACCAGCTCAGCGTGAAGACGGTCCACCGCGCCTGAGGCTCAGCCGCGGGCGCAGAGCTGCTGCACGGTGACGATGGCGGCCTGCCCGGCGGCGCTGTCGAACCGGCTGGTCGCCACCATCCGGTTCACGGTGCCGAGGCCCTGCGCCAGCGGTTGGTATCGGCCGTCGGAATCGGCGGCCGCCTGCGCGAGCTCGTAGGCGGCCGCGACCCGGTGGACGGAGTCGTCGGGGAGCCGGGTGAAGGCGGCGGCGTCGTAACCGCCGGTGGTGTCGGGCAGGTGGCCCGCCCGGTACAGGCTCTGGCAGGCCGCCAGCGCGTCGTCGTTCGCGCCGCCGCGCTGGCCGGACAGCGCCCAGAGCAGGCCGAGCACACAGCAGCCGAGGACGAAGCCGGCGACGGCGGCCAGCACCAGCGGCCGACGCGCCCGCGGGGCCTTCTCGTCGAGGTCATCGTTCTGGTCGGCGGCACCGGTCTGTCTGTCGTCGTCCGGCAGCGACGGGGAGTCGAGTGTGGTCATCGCCTACCTCCGCACCGGCCGGGTGATGTGCTATTCCAACACCAAAGCCGGGCGAATTCACTGGTCGAGCGACAGTGCCGGCCGCGATGAGGCCGTTTTGTCATCGATCGGGAACCGGCGCAGTGAAGCCGCCGCGAAGACCGTGACCGCCAGCAGCCCGACACCGGAGGCGGTGAACGTCCGGCCCGGCGAGCCGAGCGCCTCCGTGAGCAGGCCGCCGAGCAGGGCGCCGACCGGGATCACGCCCCAGACGACCGTCCGCCAGACCCCGAGCACCCGGCCCAGCAGCTCACCGGGGACCAGCGTGTGGCGGACCGTCGCGAGCACGACGTTCACCGCCACTATCGCGGCCGCGAACAGCCCGAACAGCAGCGCGGCGGCGACCGGCTGCCGCGTCAGCCCCATCCCGCCGAAGCCCGCGGCGCAGCACAGGACCCCGCCGACCAGCACCACCCGCCGGCTGAAGCGGCGGACCAGCCTCGGGGCGAAAGCGGCCCCGGCCAGCCCGCCGATGCCGCCGACGAAGGCGAACAGGCCGAAGGTCGCGTCGGACAGCTTGAGGTCGTCGAGCGCGTACAGGACGAGCTGGGCCTGCGCCAGTTCGCTGAGCAGGCTGAGCAGCCCGGCGACCACGAGCAGTCGTTGCATCAGCGGGCTTCGCCGCAGCCAGCGGATGCCGTCCGCGAGGTCGCTGCGGAAGCGCGTCGGCTCGGCCTGCTTCGGCCGGTAAGTCCCGCCGAGGCCGAGCAGCACGGCGGCGGCGATCGCGAAGCCGGCCGAGTTGAGCAGGAACGGGAAGGTGGCGAAGAGCGCGAAGGCGGTGCTGCCGACCGGCCCGCCGAGGAACGTCTGGCCGACGATCTCGCAGGCCTGGAGCTTGCTGTTGGCGCCCTCCAGATCATGGTTGCCGACGACGGCGGGGATGAGCGCGTTCGCCGCGCTGTCGGCGACCGTCTCGGCCGTCCCGATGAGCAGGGCGGCGACGTAGACGAGCCAGATGCTCACCGTGCCCGCCGCGACGAGCACCGCGACCGAGCCGCCGACCGCCGCGCGCGCGACGTTAGCGAGCACCATCGCCCGCCGCCGGTCCACCCGGTCCACCAGCGCCCCGGCGACCACGGCGAACAGCAGCCACGGCAGGAACTGCACGGCCGCCAGCCCGGCGATCAGCACCGGGTCGTGCGTCAGCGTGGTGGCGAGCAGGGGGAACGCGACCTTGCCGACGCCGTCGCCGAGGTTGGACACCGCACTCGACGAGAGCAGCCACCGCAGCCGGTGGTCAGCGCGTGTTCGGCCCACGGCGATACCTCACTGGAGTCGAGTGTTGACTGCTAGTGAGAGTGTAGATCGGCTGACAGCATTCAGTGATCGACTAGTGACAATTGGTGACAGATCCGCGCCGAGACGGCGGTGAGCTGCCGGAAACGGGAAATCCCGCGTTCCGGAACGGCGGTTTTCTCAGCCCCAGCCGAGGTCGTGGAGGCGCTCGTCGTTGATGCCGAAGTGGTGGCCGAGCTCGTGCATCACGGTGATCAAGACCTCTTCGACGACCTGGGCCTCCGTGTCGCACATACCCAGGATCGGGCGGCGGTAGATGGAGATGCGGTCCGGGAGGACGCCGCCGTAGTCGGAGGTGCGCTCGGTCAGCGCGATGCCGTGGTAGAGCCCGAGGATGCCCGGCGACTCGTCGTTGTCCTCCTCGACCAGCACGACCACGTTGTCCATCGCCTCGGCGAACTGGGCCGGGACCTGGTCCAGCGCCTCCGAGACCAGCTCCTCGAAGCGGGCCCGGGTCATCTCGACAGGCACGGGTCAGCCGCCCCCGGCGGAGCTGGCCGGCGCTGATGGGGGCGCCGCCTTCGAAGTGTCCTTGACGCTGCCGGTCACGGCCTGGAACCCGCTGTTGTCGGAGAGGGTGGCCGCGGCCTTGCAGTTCACCTTCGTGGACCCGGCGTCCCAGCTCTCCTGCTCGCGCAGGTCCCAGCCGAGGATCAGCTTCTTCTGGCTGAGGTCGGCGCCGCCGGTGTAGTCCTTCGCGGCGTCGGCGCACGCGGTGTCGAGCCAGGCGGTCTGGTCCTTCTGGCTCGGGTACCCGTCCTTGAACTTCGAGGCCAGGTCCAGCGTCGCGATGATCTCGTACGAATGCGGCCGGCTGCAGTCGATCGGGTCGCCGATGCCCTTGCCGGCCAGCGCCAGGCAGGTGCCCGGCGCCCAGACCAGCGACTGGTCCTGGTCCTTGGCCGCCCCGGTGGTCGGCTGGAGTCCGCCGCCAGGGCCCGTCCACTGCAGGCCGCAGCGCAGCTGGCGGTCGCCCTGGCCCCACTGCTCGGAGGTCGGGCGCAGCAGGTTCGTGGTGAGCTTGCCGTACGGGTCGAGCGCGTGGCCGAGGTACGGGCGGACGTCGGCGTTGCACTTCTGCTGCGCGATCTGCTGCCACTGGTCGAGGCTCGGGAACGGTGCTTGGGCGTTGAACTGGGCGCCGATGTCGATCGAGCTCGTCACCTCGAACAGGTGCGGCTGGGTGCAGGGCAGCTTGTGCGCGTCCGACGCGTCGGCGGTGGCCCAGGTCAGGCAGCTGCCGGGCGGGGCGTGGAAGGCCTCCTCGGCCGCGGTGTTGAGCTTGCCCTCGCCCCCGCCGGCCCCCCCGGCGCGCCCGTTGCTCCAGGAAAACGTGACACTGAGGGCGAGCGCGATGATGGCGCCCAGGAACACCCCGGCCATGACCACACGGGTGCTCAAGGTCTGCAGGGGCGGACGGAACCGCTGGGCGTCGGGAGGCATCGATACCTATGATGCCCGCGCCGCACGAGCCGTGCGCGATCCGGGTCGATAGTCTGGACATGGTTTCGCGGTGCGGGGGATTACGGAGCGCAGATGACGCAGGACGACAACGTGGGGCAGCAGCCGCCCGAAGAGCCGGCCCAGCGCGGCTCGATGAGGTTTCAGGACGGAAGCACGCAGCCGCGTGAGCCGTCGCTGGCCGAGCAACGCGCCCGTCGGCAGGCCATCGCCGACCAGGAGCGCGAGGAACAGGAAGCGCAGGCCGCGGCCCTCGCCGCCGGCCGCAAGGCGGCGACCAAGCGCAAGATCCTGATCGGCAGCGGCGTCGTCGTCGGCCTGGCCGGGCTCGTCGGCACCTTCTACACGGTCGCGAAACCGACCGACACCACGGCGGTCTGCACCGACGCCAACGGAGTGGTCCAGCCCGACCAGAACTGCGACGAGGCCTACGTCAGCAGCCACCACGGCTACTCCAGCGGCGGGTTCTGGATCATTCCGCTGGCCGGCGGGGGTTTCTCCCAGTACCGCTATAACTACGGCGGCACCGGCAACGTCGGCCAGCGCGTCTCCGGCGGCTCGTTCACCGCGCCGTCCGGCAACACGAATGTCTCCACCAAGTCGGGCACGTCCGTGCAGCGCGGCGGGTTCGGCATCAGCGGCAAGAGCGGGACGTCCGGCGGCACGGGCGGCACCGGCAAGAGCGGGGGCTCGTAGGTGTACCGGGATCGCAGCGAACCGCGCCGGGACTGGCAGCGGACCGTCGAGGACCAGGGACTGGTCTACGGCACCCCGGCCAGGGACGGCGCCGGCAAGGCGCGCCCGTACTGGGACGAGTCCGTGCACTACGTGTTCAGCATGGACGAGGTTCTCTCGCTGGAGGCCGACGTCGAGCTGCTGCACTCCATGTGCCTGGAGGCCGTGGACAACGTGGTGACCACCGAGGGCTACCGGCGGTTCGGCATCCCGGAGTGGGTCTGGCCGCACATCGCGGAGTCGTGGAAGCGGCAGGACCCGCACGTGTACGGCCGCTTCGACCTGCGTTACGACGGCAAGTCGCCGGCCAAGATGCTGGAGTACAACGCGGACACGCCGACCACGCTGCTCGAGGCTTCGGTGCTCCAGTGGCACTGGAAGACCGACGTGTTCGAGGGCGACGACCAGTGGAACTCCATCCACGAGAAGCTGGTCGAGCGCTGGCGCGGGATCGGCGACAAGCTGCCGTCGAACGAGCTGCACTTCACCTGGTCCTCGGCCGACCCGAGCGGCGAGGACCACGTCACCACCGCGTACCTCCAGGAGACCGCCGCCGAGGCCGGGCTCGACACCGTGGGGCTGTCGATCGAGGAGATCGGCTGGGACCCGGTGCTCAAGCGCTTCGTGGACCTCGCCGAGGCGCCGATGTCCACGGTCGTGAAGCTCTACCCGTGGGAGTGGGTGGTCGACGAGGAGTTCGGCCGCTTCGCCGTGGAGACGATGCCACGCACGCTGTGGGTCGAGCCGCTGTGGAAGATGCTGCTGTCGAACAAGGCGCTGCTGGCGGTCCTGTGGGAGAACTACCCCGGGCACCCGAACCTGCTGCCCGCGTTCACCGACGACCCCGGACTGCTCACGGAGTACGTGCGCAAGCCGAAGCTGGGCCGTGAGGGCGCGAACGTGCAGATCGTCGCCACCGGCTACGAGACCCAGACCGACGGTGTCTACGGCGCCGAGGGCTACGTCTACCAGGCGTTCGACCCGCTGCCGGAGTTCGACGGCTACCGGCCGGCGCTGGGCGCGTGGATCGTCGGGGACGAGTCGGCCGGGCTGGGCATCCGGGAGACGAGCGGACTGGTGACGGACGACGGTGCGGCATTTGTGCCGCATCGCATCCCGGAGTCGTGATAGAACCCTGCGTGAGCGGGCTGCCTGCCTGATCTGCACGAATCGTTCTGATCGTTTCTGGGAGACGTTGTGACCTCGACCCTTGCGCTGTCCGACACGTTCGGCTCCGACCTCGTGCGGGGGATCGGCGCGATCCTGTTGTACGGCGTCGTCGGCCTGCTGCTGATGTTCGCCGGCTTCTACGCGATCGACTGGACCACCCCGGGCAAGCTGTCGCAGCTGGTCACGCGCGGCCTGCCGAACGCGGTGATCGTGACGGCGTCCGGCCTGCTCTCGATGGCGTTCATCGTGGTGGTGGCGATCTTCAACTCCGCCAGCGACCTCACCGAGGGCCTGATCACCTCGCTGGTCTACGGCCTGATCGGCATCGTCGTCCAGGTGGTCGCCGTGCGGCTGCTGGAGTGGGCGACGCGGATCGACGTGGGCTCCACCATCGAGAGCGAGAAGTTCGCCCCCGCGAGCATCGTGGTGGCGGCCGCGCACCTCGGCCTGGGCCTCGTGGTCGCCGTCGGCATCTCCTGAGCGTGGCCGGGCGGTCCGGTTCCCACTAGCGTGGACCTGTGCGACTGCTCAGGACGCCGGAAGACCGGTTCACGGACCTGCCCGAGTTCCCCTACGAGCCGCAGTACACGGAGCTGGCCGATCCGCACGGCGGGCTGATCAGAGTGGGCTACGTCGAGGCGGGACCCGCCGACGGCCCGCCGGTGCTCCTCCTCCACGGCGAGCCGAGCTGGTCGTACCTGTACCGGAAGATGCTGCCGGTGCTGGCCGACGCGGGGCTGCGCGCGATCGCGCCGGATCTGGTCGGCTTCGGCCGGTCGGACAAGCCCGGTGACATCGTTGACCACAGCTACGCGCGGCACGTCGGCTGGATGCGGGCGTTCGCGTTCGACGCGCTGGACCTGCACGACGTCACGCTCGTCGGGCAGGACTGGGGCGGGCTGATCGGGCTGCGGCTGCTGGCCGAGCATCCGGACCGGTTCGCCGGGTTCGTGGCCGCCAACACCGGCCTGCCCACCGGTGACACGGACATGCCGGCGGTGTGGCACTCGTTCCGGCAGGCCGTGGAGAACGCGCAGGTCTTCGACACCGGCCGGTTCATCCAGTCCGGCGCCCGCACGAAGCTGACGGACGAGGTGAAGGCCGCCTACGACGCGCCGTTCCCGAACGAGATGTACAAGGCGGGCCCGCGCGCGATGCCCGGGCTGGTGCCGACCCGTCCGGACGACCCGGCCTCGGAGGCCAACCGCGCGGCTTGGCAGAAGCTGACCGGGCTGGAGGTGCCGTTCCTGTGCGCGTTTTCCGACTCGGACCCGATCACGGGGGCGATGGCGCCGATCCTGCAGCGCGCCATGCCGGGCGCCGCCGGGCGGTCGCATCCGACGATCGTTGGTGCCGGGCACTTTCTGCAGGAGGACGCGGGGGAGGAACTGGCCGGGCACGTGGCGCGGTTCGTGCGGCGGTGAGTGGATTCATTGGTGGTGCTGCTCGGCGAGCCGCTTCAGGTTCAGCAACTGCCGCCGGGCCATGACCAGATCGCCGGCCGACACGACGAGGGCTGCCGCGCGGCTGGTGCGTGCGGCGACCTTGAGCAGCAGACGGGTCGCGCCGTGATCGTCGGGCACGAGGACGTAGGACATGAAGACACCCGCGATTCGGCCCGTCAGCTGTTCCCCCGGCTCCACCGAGACGATCCGGCCCAGCCGCCGCCCGCCGGCGGTGGTGAACCGCTCCCCCTGCTGCGGCTCGGGAAGGCCGACCAGCTCGCGGGGTGAGCGGCGGCCGAGGTTGTCGATCCAGTCGTAGGAATACGGTGCGACCCGCACCTGCGTGACCCACGGCCACACCGCTTCGGCCGGCGCCCGGACATCCACCCCGCGCCAGGCCTGCAGAGTGGGCGAATCGACGAAGTCGTCGCACGGGTAGGGGCGCACGACCTCGCTGTCGCTGACACCCCATCGGTCACCGATCATCCATCCTCCGCCCACGGCTCGGGGACGCTGTTCGAGGTGGTGGGCAGCTCTCGGCGCTGAGCTGAGCAGCCCCCGTTTTCCACGCTACCGGGGTGGGGCGACAGATTTCGGTGCGGTGGAGCGGTGCCGCCGTGGGTTGTCCACAGGGCGGCACCGGATCCACAGGCAGCGGGCAGCCGCATCGGCAGTGCGGTGCCGGATCCGGGTGTCAGGTGAGGGCGGCGTGGGTGGCGGCCAGTGCGTCGACCAGGATGTCGAGGCCTTCCTGGGCTTCGGCTTCGGTGAGGGTCATCGGGGGGCCGATGCGCAGGACGTTGCCGTGCAGGCCGCCCTTGCCGATGAGCAGGCCGCGTTTGCGGGTCTCCTCCAGCATTCGCGCCGCCGCGCGCACGCTCGGCGTGGTCGTGCCCGGCTCGACCAGTTCGACGCCGATCATCAGGCCCTTGCCGCGGACCTCGCCGATCACCGGGTTCGCCACCGCGCGCAGGCCGGACAGCAGCTGGTAACCGCGGGCGGTGCAGTTGGCCTGCAGGTCGTGGTCGCTGATGTAGTCGAGCACGGCGGTCGCGCCCACCATCGAGACCGGGTTGCCGCCGAAGGTCGAGAACGACTGGGCCCGGAAGCAGTCCATCACGTCGCCGCGCCCGACCACGCCGCCGATCGCGAGGCCGTTACCGAGGCCCTTGGCGAACGTCATCATGTCCGGCACCACGTCGTGCGCCTGGATGCCCCAGAAGTGCTCGCCGGTGCGGCCCCAGCCGGCCTGGACCTCGTCGGAGATGAAGAGGATTCCGTACTCGTCCAGCACCTCCTTCATGGCCTTGAACAGCCCGTCCGGCGGCAGGCTGAACCCGCCGACGCCCTGGATCGGCTCGGCGATCAGGCACGCGACGTCACCCGATGTGGCGATCTGCAGGATGTCGACGAGATCGGCCACGCAGGCGTCGATGTAGGCGGAATCGGAGAGGTCCTTGAACGGGCTGCGGTAGCGGTAGCCGCCGTGCACGTAGTTCACCTTGACCGGGCTCAGCGCCGAAGCCGACCAGCCGCGGTTGCCGGTGATCGCGACGGTGCCGAACGAGCGGCCGTGGTAGGAGTTGCGCAACGCCAGCACCTGGTTGCTGCGGCGGAACTGCGTGGCCAGCATCAGCGCGGTGTCGTTGGCCTCGCTGCCGGTACTGGTGAAGAACACCTTGGCGTCGGGGATGCCCGAGAGCTTCGCGATCCGCTCGGCCAGCTCCACCTGGGAGCGGATCAGGTACAGCGTGGACGTGTGCAGCACGCCGGTGTCGAGCTGCTTGCGCACGGCGTCACCGATCTCGGCGACGTCGTAGCCGATCGAATTGGTCAGCACGCCGGCGAAGAAGTCGAGGTAGGTGCGGCCGTTGGAGTCGGTCATCCGGCGGTCCTGCGCGTGCACGATCTCGAGCGGCTCTTCGTAGAGCAGCGACATCCACGACGGCAGTACCGCCTGGTGGCGCGCGAGCAGGTCGTCGGTCATGTCGTTCTCCGTCCGTTTCGGCCTGTGGCGAGTATGGGGAGCCGGGGAAACGGGCGACAACGATCAGACTGTCGGCTTGTGCCGAGGCGCCCGCACAGTCTGTACGGGAAACTGCGTCGAAGGCGTAGCTGGCCTGCGACTACCCTCATCCCCGTGATTGATCCCAGGACTCTGCGTGAAGACCCGGAAGGCGTGCGCGCGTCGCAGCGTGCCCGTGGTGAGGACGAAGGGGTGGTCGACAAGCTGCTCGGCTTCGACTCCCGGCGCCGCTCCGCGATCGCGAGCGCCGACAAGCTGCGGGCCGAGCAGAAGTCCGTGAGCAAGCTCGTGCCGAAGGCGCCGCCGGAGGAGAAGGCCGAGCTGCTGACGCGGGCGAAGGAGCTTTCGGCGCAGGTGAAGGCCGCCGAGGTCGAGCAGAACGAGGCGTCGGAGGAGTTCGACCAGCTCTTCCGCACCGTGGCGAACCTGGTGCACCGGGACGCGCCGATCGGCGGCGAGGACGACTTCACCGTGCTGAAGACCGTCGGCGAGCCGCGGAAGTTCGACTTCACCCCGCTGGACCACCTCGAGCTGATGGAGGGCCTCGGCGCGGTCGACATGGAGCGCGGCGCGAAGGTTTCGGGCTCGCGGTTCTACTTCCTCTCGGGCGTCGGCGCGCAGCTGCAGCTCGGGCTGCTGAACATGGCCATCGCGCAGGCGCTGGAAAACGGCTTCACCCCGATGATCACGCCCTCGCTGGTGCGCCCGGAGATCATGGCCGGCACCGGTTTCCTCGGCGCGCACGCGTCGGAGGTCTACCGCCTGCGCGACGACGACCTGTACCTCGTGGGCACCTCGGAGGTCCCGCTCGCGGGCTTCCACTCCGACGAGATCCTCGACCTCGGCGACGGCGCGCGCCGCTACGCCGGCTGGTCGTCCTGCTACCGGCGCGAGGCCGGCTCGTACGGCAAGGACACCCGCGGCATCATCCGCGTGCACCAGTTCGACAAGGTGGAGATGTTCGTCTACACCAAGCCGGAGGACGCGGAGGCCGAGCACGCCCGGCTGCTCGGCTGGGAGGAGCAGATGCTGGCCAAGATCGACGTCCCGTACCGGGTCATCGACACGGCCACCGGCGACCTCGGCATGTCCGCCCACCGCAAGTTCGACTGTGAGGCCTGGGTCCCGACGCAGGAGACCTACCGCGAGCTGACGTCGACCTCGAACTGCACCACGTTCCAGGCCCGCCGCCTCTCCGTCCGCTACCGCGGCGAGAACGGCAAGCCCCAGATCGCGGCGACGCTGAACGGCACCCTCGCGACCACCCGCTGGATCGTGGCGATCATGGAGAACCACCAGCAGCCCGACGGTTCCGTGCTGGTGCCGGAGGCGCTGCGCCCGTTCGTCGGCGGCCGTGAGGTGCTGGAGCCGGTGAAGAAGCGCTGAGACAAGTCGCTTGTGGACGATGAGGGGCCGGCCCGGCTCGGTGCCGGGCCGGCCCCTCGTTCGTCCGGGGCGTTTCCGCAGATGGCCGGTGCGCCGCCGTTCGGCCCAGTAGGGTGCGGGCCGAACGGGAGGAACATCGATGGGGTTCAGGGGAGTCCGCGCGGGTTTGACGGTCACGGCCGCGGCCGTGCTGCTCGCGGGGTGCACGGTGACGGTCGGGGGCACGGCCGCGCCGGTGCCGGGGCAGGGGCCGGTGAAGCGGGTCGTCGACCCGTGCAAGCTGCTGGACCCGCAGCAGGTCGACGCGCTCGGCTACCAGTCGCCCGGCCACGGCGTCCCGGCGAGCGAGGCGCAGCGCGCGCCGGCGATGTGCTTGTGGCACAACAAGGACAGCTCTCCGGACTCGGTGATCCTGAACGTCGGCTGGGCCGTCGACCAGACCCTCGACAACTACCTGCAGGGCGCCGTGGTCAAGGCCCCGCCGGTGAAACTCGGCGGGCTCGACTGGACGCGGTACGGCTCGTTCATCCCCGGCAGCTGCGACCTGTACACCACGCTCGGCGCGAAGTCGTTCGCCTTCGTGAGCGTCTCGTTCCAGGACGAGGACAAGGCCTGCGAACTGGCGAAGCTCGCGGTCCCGCAGATCGCCGCGGGCCTGCCGGGCGGGCAGCCGGCCCCGCCGATCAGCTCGGCGTCCCCGTCGACGTCGGCCCTGCCGAGCGGGCCGGTCGCGGCGCTCGACCCGTGCACGCTGCTCAAGCCCGAGCAGGCCGCGCAGCTGAAAATGGAGACGACGGGCCAGAAGAACATCTCCGACAGCCCCTCGCCCAACGTCACCTACTGCCTCTGGAAGGACACCGACGGGGACCGCGGCCAGAAGGCGTTCGAGGTCTGGCTCGGCCCGGACGTGCCCGTGTCGAAGTGGATCGGCACGGACGTGCCGCCCGTCGAGCAGGTCGACGCCGGCGGCGGCCGCAAGTGGTCGGTCTTCGCCAACTTCAACGACTCCGGTGGGGTGAACTGCGCCGCCGGGCTGGCGCTGTCGGACACCTCGTCGGTCAAGATCGTCAGCGGTTACCTGGACGACCCGAGCAAGTCCTGTGACGCCGTCAAGGCGGGCATTCCGCTGGTCACCGCGAACCTGCCCACCTGAGGCGTCCACTCGGGGCTCAGCCGGCGAGCGCCACGATCCGGTGCGGCGCCGCCGGACGGGCCGGGCCCCAGGACGGGGCGACGGTGCGCGGCGGCGCCACCGGCACGTTACGCGCGGCCGGGATGTTCGGCGGCGCGGTCCGGACGGGCTGCGGCGCGGCCGAAGCCGCGACCAGCGAACGAGCCGGAACCGGGACCGACGGGCGAGCCGGGACCGGGGCCGCGCACCGGGCCGGAACGGGAACCGGGGCCGAAACCGGAGCGGGGGCCGGCGCCGCGGGCCGCTTGAGGTCGAGGTCGACCGCGACCTCCTCGCCGCCGATCTCGCGGGTGATCCAGGAGCCGGACTCCACCATCACGGCGAGGGTTTTCGTGTCGAGGCCGTTGATCCGGGCGCGGTACCAGCCGTCGTCGGGCAGGTTCCCCATCCGCCCCGCCATCCGGTCCTTGATCGACTTGAGCCGCTTGAACAGCGTCTCGGTGAGGGCCTGGCGGTCGTGCCCGCCGGCCAGCCCGGCGCGGATCCGGTCCTCGATGCCGCGCGGCACGCCGTTCTCGTCGGGCATCAGCATGGTGGTCCAGGCGCGGGACTTCTCGCGGTACTGCAGCTGCTGCATCAGGCCCTCGTGCGCGGCGAAGTCCGCGGCGCGGAACGACCGGCCGGACCAGCGGGCCTTCAGGTTCGCGGCGAGCGACTGCACGCTCTTCACCCCGGTGTTGAGGCCGCGGCCGGGCCAGAAGTGCAGCGAGTTGGCGGCGTCGCCGAGCAGGAAGCCGAACGTGGTGGGCGCGAGCTGCGCGGTGAACTTCGGGTTCTGCGTCATGCCGAGCTTGAACGTCGTGATGCCGACGACGTCCTCCAGCCCGACGCCGAAGAACTTGATGCCGTCGGCGATCCGCGGCCAGAGGAACGAGAGCGCGTCCACCGACGGCTTGAACACGGACTTGTGCCGGTCGCAGACGAACTTGTCGCCGTCCGGGCGCATGGTGCAGCCGAACTTGCCGATGCACTCGACCGGGCCGTTTTCGCCGTAGGCCACGAGTTCGGAGGCCTCCTCGGCGGTGAGGCGCATGTTGATGAAGCCGCCGCCGAGGGAGTTGAACAGGAAGCGGTTCTGGCACACCGTCAGCGGCACGGTGAACTCGTCCGGCAGCTTCCCCTTCACGCGGATGCCGAGCACGGTCTCGTCCAGCGGGGCGCCGTTCACGGAGTAGAGGTCGCGGCTCGAGGAACCGAACGCGTCCTTGAGGTCATCACGGGTCTTGGAGCGGGCGCCGTCGCAGATGGCCAGCACGTCCACCTCGCTCCAGGCCTCGGGCCGGGCGTAGGGCTCGGGGACCAGCTCGATGCCGTAGACGTCCTGCGCCATCTCGAGCAGGCAGTCCTCGATCCAGCGGATCTTGATGTTGCGCGGGCGGCCGCGCTCGGCCGGGGAGTCCGGGCCCAGCGGCCACATCTCGGAGTGCCGGCCGGCGGTGAACAGGCGCTGCTGCATCAGCTGCGGCATCTGGCCCCAGACGTTGCTCTGCAGCGTGACAACCTGCTCGCGGCGGTTGTTGCCCTCTTCCTGGCCACGCCAGACGATGCGGTTGCCGCGCCGGGTCCAGCGCCGGTCGTACACGCGGATCTTGGCCTGCTCGCCCATCATCGAGCGCAGCGTGCACGCGAAGATCAGCCCGACCGGCCCGCCGCCGGCCACGTCGACGCGCAGCGGCTTCGTCTCGCCGGCCCGCTGAACCAGCTTCACCACCCGGCCGAGGTCCTGTCCGGGCAACGACTTCACCGACTGCCGGTTCTGCTGCGGCAGAACGAGCTTCATCGTCGCGTCGAAGTGCGAGCCGTTGTGGTTCATGTCCGCGGACCTCCCAGGTGATTCCTCGGTGTGCGGCCAACACACGGGGCTGGAGGCGCCGGCGGTTCACGGATTTCCGGAAAAAACTTGGAAAGATCTTTTTGCGCAGGTAGCAGGCCTAAGCCGAGACCCGGTCCGCGATGTGCCGGGCGATCTCGAGCGCGCTCGTCGCCGCCGGGGACGGCGCGTTGAGGACGTGCACCTGGTCCCGCGCGGTCTCGATGAGGAAGTCGTCGACGAGGGAGCCGTCAGGGCGCAGGGCCTGCGCGCGCACGCCCGAACCGTGGCGGACGATGTCGTGCTCGGTGACCGCGGGGACGAGGCGCGCGAGGCTGGCGGCGAAGCGCTTCTTCGAGAACGAGCGCCGCACTTCCTCCAGCCCGGTCGGGAAGGCGTACTTCTTCGCGAGCCGCCAGGCACCGGGGAAACGGGCGACGTCGGCGAGATCCTTCGGGGAGACGTCCGCCCATCGGTAGCCCTCGCGCCGCAACGCGAGGACGGCGTTCGGTCCCGCGTGGACGCTGCCGTCGAGCATCCGCGTGAGGTGGACACCGAGGAACGGCAGCGTCGGGTCCGGCACCGGGTAGATCAGGCCTCGCACGAGGTGGCGGCGTTCGGGCTTGAGTTCGTAGTACTCGCCACGGAACGGCACGATGCGGGCGCTCGGCGTCAGGCCCGCCAGCTCGGCGACGCGGTCGGACTGGAGGCCCGCGCAGTTGACCAGCGCGTCGGCGTGCAGCACCTCGGTGCCGGTGGCGACCTCGACCCCGCCGTGGCGGCCGGGCCGGATGCCGAGCGCCGCGGTGTTCAGCCGCAGGTCGGCGTCGGCCTCGTCGAGCAGGCGGACGAGCGCGGCGCAGACGCCCTCGTAGTCGATGATGCCCGTCGACTCCACCCGCAGCGCGCCGACGCACGCCACCTCGGGCTCGTACTCGCGGGCTTCGGCGGGCGACACCTGCTTGGCCGGGACGCCGTTGGCCTCCGCGCGTTCGGCGAGCGTGGCCAACGCCGGCAGCTCGGCGGTTCCGGTGGCCACCACGAGCTTCCCGCAGACCTCGACGGGCACGCCGTACTGCCGGGCGAAGTCCACAATGGACCGGTTGCCGGCCACGGACATCCGCGCCTTGAACGAGCCCGGCTTGTAGTACAGGCCGGCGTGCACGACGTTCGAGTTGTGCCCGGTCTGGTGCGCCGCCCAGCGGCCCTCCTTTTCGAGCACCGTGACGTCCTGCCCGCGCTTCGACAGCTCCCAGGCCACGGCCAGGCCGACGATTCCCCCACCGATCACCACGACGTTCCGCACGGTCGGAAAGGCTACGCGACGGGACCCGCCGGCGCGTAACCTAACAATCGTCAGGTTAGTCTGGTAGCTTACCTACCCTGATGTCAGGTAAGCGGTTGACCAGGGAAGAACGCCGGGGGCGCATCCTCACGGCGGCCGCCGGGGTGTTCGCCTCAACGGGGTACGCGGCGGCGGGAATGCGCGAGGTCGCGGCCGCCGCCGGCATCAGCACACCGGTGCTGTACGACCATTTCCCGGCCAAGGCCGACCTCTACGCGAGCCTGCTGGAGTCCGAAGTGGACAGCCTGCTGGCCGGCTGGGCCGAGCTGCCGCCGGCGGCCGGCGCGGAGGAACTGCTGCACAGCCGCGTCGGCGCGATCTTCGCCTGGATCGAGGCGCACGAGCCGGGCTGGCGGATGATCTTCGCGGAGACCCCCGCCGACCCGGCCGTCGCGGAGGTGCACCGCCTTGGCCAGCAGCGGGCGACCGAACAGCTCACCACCGTGTTCCGCCTGGTCCCGCGCCTGGACCTGACCGCGCGCCTGTCACGCGAGCGCGCCGACGCCGTGCTGGCCGAGGCGTGCAAGAGCGCACTGAACGCCATCGCGCGCTGGTGGTGGTCGAACCGCGACGTCCCCCGCGAGGACGTGGTGGCCCTGACCGTCGACCTCCTCTGGCGCGGCCTGCGAGACCTGATCCGGGAGGACGTATGAAGGTCACCGAGCGCTACCGCAAGGCCGCCGAAACCGGCGACGTGGACCTGGCCATGACCACCTTCGCCGCCGGCGCCGTACTGCATTCCCCGCTGACCGGCCGAGTGCGCTTCACCGGCCACGCGGAACTGCGGCCGTTGATCGAAGTCGCGTACAGCCACCTGAAAAACGTGCGGTTCCACACCGATCTGGGCGACGACGAGACCCGCGTGGTCATCTACACCGCCCAGATCGGTGGCGAACCGGTGGAGGAATCGGCGTTGCTCCGCATCGAGGACGACCTCATCACCGAAGCCACTCTCTACGTCCGCCCGTTGCCCGGTCTGGTGACCCTCATGTCCGCCTTCGGCCCCGACATCGCCCGCCGCAACCACCGGCCGGTCGCGGCCCGGTTCCTGTCCCTGGCCACAAAACCGTTGCGCGCCATGGTCCGCTCCGGTGACAAGCACGCCGTTCCGCTGGCTGGCCCCCGCGGTTAGACCAGCACGGGTTCTTCGATCTCGGCGTGGTCGTCGAGCACCTTCGGCACGCCCTTCAACGCCACCCAGGCGACCCCCGTGACCACGACCATCAGACCGGCCGCCCCCACCATCGTCACCTGCAGCCCGTTCACGAACGCCTCCCGTGCGCTCGCCAGCAACGCCGGCCCGCCGGGCACCGGGGCCGCGACCTGCATCGCGCCGCCGAGGGTGTCCCGGGCCGAATCCGCCGCCGCGGCCGAAAGCCCGCCCGGCAGCACCAGCCCGTCCCGGTACAGCGACCCCAGCAGGCTCCCCAGCACCGCGATCCCCAGCGCGCCACCGAGTTCCGTGGCCGTCTCGGAAATCGCCGACGCCGCGCCGGCCCGCTCCTTGGGCACCACCCCGAGCACCGTGTCCGTGGCGACGGTCAGTACCAGCGCGAGCCCGATCCCGAAGACCGCCATCGTCACGACCAGGTACGGATAGCCGGTGGTGAGGTCGATCCGGCTGTACAGCGCGAAGCCGATCGCGGAGGCGGCGCAGCCGAGCGTGACCGTGCCGGCGCGGCCGAGCGACTTGATCAGCACCGCACCGAGCGTCCCGCCGATCATCGCGCCGCCCATCCCGGGCAGCCCGGCGAGCCCGGACTTCAGCGGCGACCAGCCGAGCACGAGCTGGAAGTACTGCGCGGCCATCAGCGAAACGGCCAGCTGCGCGAACATCGCCAGCACCGTCACCCCGATCGTCGCGGAGAACGCGCGGTTGCCGAACAGCTTCAGGTCCATCAGCGGCTCGCGCAGCCGCGGCTGCCGCAGGACAAACGTCAGGAGGCAGCCGATGCCGACGACCGCTGCGGCGTAGATGTCCCAGTGATCCAGGCCTTTGTACGCGATTTCCTTGATCGTGTAGACGACGCCGAGGATCCCGGCCAGTGACAGCCCGACGCTGACCAGGTCGATCCGCCCTGGGCGCGGGTTGCGCGACTCCGGCAGCACGGCCAGCCCCACCAGGATCAGCACGGCGACCACCGGCACGTTGACCAGGAACACCGAGCCCCACCAGAAGTGGTCGAGCAGCGCGCCGCCGATCAGCGGCCCGAGCCCGAAGCCGAGGATCGTCAGCCCGCTGGACACGCCGATCGCGGCGGTGCGCTCCTTGCCGGTGAGGGTGTTGCGCAGGATCGACAGCGTGGACGGCATCAGCGTCGCCGCGCTCATCCCGAGCAGCACGCGCAACGCGATGAGCAGTTCGGCGTTCGGTGCGTACGCGGTGGCCACCGAGACGAGCCCGAACACCGCCGCGCCGCTCAGCAGCAGGCGTTTGCGCCCGATCCGGTCCCCGAGGTTGCCCATCGTGATCAGCAGCCCGGCCAGCGCGAACCCGTACCCGTCGGCGATCCACAGCGCCTGCGTCGTGGTGGGGTGCAGCGCCTCCGACAGCGGTGGGCCCCGCTGACCGGCGGCGCACGGTTCACGCACAACAAAGCTCGTGAGTGTTTATGACGGTTAGAACCGTCATAAACACTCACGAGTCTGATCAGGGGGCCGGTTCGATGCCGGCCGCGGTCAGGGCCTTCGGCGTGGTCAGTGCCCGCCCGGCCGCGTACTTCGTCGCGAAGTCCGGTCCCAGCCGGGCCCGCGCCGTGGCGGTGACCCGGGTGACGTCGGGCTGGCCGACCAGCTCGGTGCCACGCACGGCGACCGCCGCGCCCAGCAGCAACGCGGCTTCCTCGGGCCGGTCTTCCAGGGTCGCCGCGCCGGCGACGCCCTCCAGCGCCGCGGCCAGCACCATGCTGTCGCGCCACTGGCCGGCCGCCGTCACGGCTTCGCGCATCCGGGTCCTGGCCTGCGCCGGATGGCCGTCCGCCAGCGCGATCCAGCCGAGCTCGATCGTCGCCGCCGCGCGGACCGCGGCGACCGAGTACGAGCTGCTGGTGCACTCCGCCAGCGCGCGGTCCACCAGCGAACGCGCGGTCACCAGGTCGCCAGTGCGGCGGGCGAGGCCGGCCAGCCCGACGTACGCCGACGCGCGCGTTTCGGGCATGCCGGAGCGGCGCGCGAGCGAGATCGTCAGCTCGTAGTCCGCGCGGGCGCCCGCGACGTCACCGCGCAGCGACCGGCTGTCGGCCCGGCGGCAGAGCAGGTCGGCGTAGTCGTCGGCGGCGCCGAGCTGCCGCATCAGGCCCATGGACTCGGTCATGGCCGCCAGCGCCTCGTCGTGCCGGCCGCTCCAGGTGAGCATCTGCGAGAGGTGGTCGAGCGTCATCGAAAGTCCCCATCGCTCGCCCAGCTCGCGGTAGCGCGCCTCGCCCTCGCGCAGGCTCCGCTCGGCGGTGCCGAGATCGCCCCTGAGCATCGAGCGCAGGCCGAGGCCCATCGGCAGCAGCGCGCTGGTCCACGGGTCGCCGTGCGCCATCAGCCGGCTGCGCACGTACAGCTCCGAGTCGTCGGCGGGCGGGCCGATCACCACGCCCATCAGCATGCTCAGCATCGGATGCCTTGGCGCCCAGGACATATTCGTCGCGTAACCCTCCACAAGGGACAGATACCGCGCGGTCGTGTCCTGGCCGGGCCCGCCGGACATGGCGTTCAGCACGCACATGAGGAACTCCTCGGCGTACTCCCGCGGTGGCTCCGGCCCGCAGCGCTTCACGATCTCCAGCGACAGCATCGCGCCCTCGTGGCGCCGCCCCCGCATCCACCAGTACGTCGCGAGCGCGGCCGTGAGCCGGAACGCCGTGGGCAGGTCTTCCTCGGTCGCCCAGCGCAGGGCGGCGACGAGGTTGTCGTACTCGGCGTCGAGCCGCTCCAGCCAGCCCAGCTGCTCGGCGGTGCGCAGCTTCGGGTCGGCCTCCTCGGCCAGCCGCAGGAACACCAGCGCGTGGGCCTGGTGCAGCTGCGCGGTTTCGCCCGCGCCGGTGAGCTTTTCGGCGCAGAAGGCGCGGATCGTCTCCAGCATCCGGTACCGGTTGCCGGACGCCTCCACGAGCGACTTGTCCGCCAGGCCCGGCAGCAGGTCGACGGCATCGGGCACCCCGCACACCTCCTCGGCCGCGGCCAGCGTCGCGCCGCCGGGGAACACGGTGAGCCGGCGCGCGAGGCGGCGCTCGTCGTCGTCCAGCAGCTCCCAGCTCCACTCGACCACACCGCGCAGCGAACGGTGCCGCGCCTCCGCCGTCCGGCTGCCGCGCGCGAGCAGGCGGAACCGGTCGTCGAGGCGGGCGGCGATTTCGCCGACGGGCAGCGTCCGGACCCGCGCGGCGGCCAGCTCCAGCGCGAGCGGCAGCCCGTCGAGCGCGGCGCAGATGTGCTGGACGTCGCCGATCGTGCCGTCGTCCACGCGGAACGCCGGATCGCTCGCCGCGGCCCGGTCCGCGAACAGCCGCACGGCCGGGAAGCCGAGCGCCTCCGCGGCCGGGGTGCCCGGCGGCGGCACGGCGAGCCGGGGCACCGGCGCCAGCTGCTCACCGGTGATGCCCAGCGGCTCCCGGCTCGTCGCGAGCACCCGCAGGCCCGGGCACGCCGGCAGCAGGCGCGCGAGCAGCCGGGCGGCGGCGTCGACGACGTGCTCGCAGTTGTCGAGCACCAGCAGCGGGGCGCGGTCGCGCAGGGCTGCGACGAGCCGGTCCACCGGGTCCTGCCCGGCGGTGCCACGCAGCGGCGACGCGCCTTCGCGCAGGCCGAGCGCGCTCAGCACAGCCTGGACCACGTCACCTGCGACGTGCGGCGCCAGCGCCACAAACGTCACCGGCTCCGCGCCGGCCGCCGCGACCTCCACGGCCAGCCGCGTTTTGCCCGTTCCGCCAGGACCGAGCAGCGTGACGAGCCGGGCGTGCCGCAACAGCTCGGCGACCTGCTGCAGCTCGCCGTCTCGGCCGACGAAGCTGGTCAGCTGCGCGGGAAGCGCCGAAGCGGGTTTCACCGGCTCGCTCCGCAGCGCGGCCAGGTGCGCCTCGGCCAGCTCGGGCCCGGGGTCGGCGCCGAGTTCGTCGGCCAGCGTCCGGCGGGCGTCCTCGAACGCGGCCAGCGCCTCCGCGGACCGGCCCGCCGCCTGCAAAGCCCGTACGAGCTGGGCGCGAGATCGCTCCCGCAACGGCTGCTGGGCGACGGTGGTGCGCAGCTCATCGAGCACGCTCGCCGCACGGCCGAGCGCGATCTCGGCGTCCACCCGGTCGGCGGCGACGTCCGCGCGCAGCTCTTCGAGCCGCGTCGACTGCGTCGCCGCGAAGGGCGCTTCCGTGACGTCGGCGAACGCGGGCCCGCGCCACAGCGCGAGCGCTTCGCCGAGCAGCTCGCTCGCGCGGGCGGCGTCACCCGCGGCCAGCTCGCGTCGCCCGTCACCGGCCAGCCGCTCGAAGCGGTGCACGTCGACGTCCTCGGGATCCACCACGAGCCGGTAGCCGGCGGCGGTGAACTCCACCGGCGCGACGGCCTTCAGCGCGCCCCGCAGCCGTGAGACCTGCGATTGCAGCGCGTTCGCCGCGCCGTCCGGCGGGTCCTCGCCGTACATGCCGTCGATCAGCCGCTCGGCGGCCACGAACCGGCCGGCGTCCACGGCGAGCAACGCCAGCAGCGCCCGCACCCGCGGCCCGCCCACGGAGACCGCGCCACCCGCCGGCTCCCAGGCCGTGACCGCCCCCAGCACCCCGATCCGCATGCGGTCAGCCTAGGCCCGGGCCCCGCTCGTTACCGGCAGGTTTCGTCCCCCGGCCATCGACGGGGAGCCGCCTATATACACTTCGGCGCGACCCGACGCAACGGAGGGAACGGGGACAGCCTCGTTCACGCTCCCCACCGGGCGCGGCGGCCCGCAAGGCTCAGGAGAGGTATGTCTGACGTCCAGGAACCCGTGCTGCTCGGCAAGCCCACGGTCGGCGCAGAGGAGCTCGCCGCGGTCGCCGAGGTCTTCCGGTCGGGCTGGCTCGCCGGCGCCGGGCCCGCCTGCCGCCGGTTCGAGGAGCGCTTCGCCCAGCTCACCGGCACCGCGCACGCGCTGAGCACCAGCAACTGCGGCTCGGCCCTGTTCCTCGGCCTGAAGGTGCTCGGCGTCCGGCCCGGCGACGAGGTGATCGTCGGCGACTACACGTTCCCCGCGACCGGCCACGCCGTGCTGCAGGCCGGTGCGAAGCCGGTGTTCGCCGACGTCCGCCCGGACGTCTGGAGCGCCGACCCGGCCGCCGTCGAAGCGCTGATCACGCCGCGCACCGTCGGTATCCTCGCCGTCGACGTGGCCGGCCAGCCCGGTGACTTCGACGAGTACCAGGCCATCGCCGGCAAACACGGCCTCTGGCTGTTCGAGGACGCCGCCTGCGCCGCGGGCGCCACCTACCGGACGCGCCCGGCCGGCAGCCTCGCCGACCTCGCCGCGTTCTCCTTCCACGGCCGCAAGGGCATCACCGCGGGCGAGGGCGGCGCACTCGTCTCGAACCGCGAGGACCTGATCTCGCACGCCCGCAAGCTGCACACCTACGGCATCGAGCCCGCCATCACCCGTGAGGGCTCCGGCGCGCTGCCGATCCCGGAGTTCCACGAACTCGGCTACAACTTCCGGCTCTCGGACATCCAGGCCGCGATCATGGGCGTCCAGCTCGACCGCCTGCCCGACCTGCTGGCCGCCCGCCGCTCCGTGGCCAAGCGCTACCACGAGGCGTTCGCCGACGTCGGCGCGCTGACCGTGCCCGTCGAGCTGCCCGACCGCGAGCACCCGTGGCAGGCGTACCTGCTCACGGTCGCGCCGGAGGTCAGCCGCGACGCACTGGCGCTGCGCATCCGTGAGCAGGGCGTGCAGTGCAACTTCGGCACGTACGCCTCCCACCTGCAGCCGGTGTACGGCGACCAGGCGCCGTTGCCCGTGTCCGCCGACGCCTTCCGGCGCCAGCTGGCCGTCCCGATGCACGCCGAGCTGACCGACGCCGAGGTCGAGCGCGTCGTGACGACCGTCCGCGAAGCCACGCTGGCGCTGTCGTGAGCCAGGCAGCCGTGAACCCCGAAGACACCGTCGAACGAGGAGAGAGCGCGACCATGTCCGAGAAAAAGGTGTTCTTCACCGGGGGCGGTGGGTTCATCGCCGCGCACGTCATCCCGCTGCTGCTGGACGGCGGCTACACCGTGCGGATCTTCGACAACATGACCCGCGGCGACCGCGCGCGCGTCAACGAGTTCGTCGCCACCGGCAAGGTCGAGCTGGTCGAGAAGGACGTGCGTTACGGCGGCGCCGTGCGCGAGGCCATCCGCGGCTGCACCCACGTGGTCCACTTCGCCACGGTGTCGATCAACAAGTCGATCGCCGACCCGCACGAGTCGATCGACATCAACATGACCGGCAACCACAACGTGTTCGCCGCGGCCGCCGACGAGGGCGTCGAGCGCCTCGTGTTCGCGTCCACCGCCTCGGTGTACGGGGAGCCGAAGCGGCTGCCGATGCACGAGGACGACGAGCTGCGCCCGCTCACGCCGTACTGCATCACCAAGCGCGCGGGCGAGGACCTGCTCGGCTTCTACGAGCGAACCAAGGGCCTGTCCTGGAACGCGTTGCGCTTCTTCAA
Organism: Amycolatopsis sp.; assembly: GCA_036502365.1. Taxonomy (GTDB): domain Bacteria; phylum Actinomycetota; class Actinomycetes; order Mycobacteriales; family Pseudonocardiaceae; genus Amycolatopsis. The sequence continues at coordinate 295 of DASXYS010000004.1, read as the reverse complement.
CGTGTACGGCCCCGGCCAGAAGATCGAGGCCTACTACACCTCGGTGATCAACCACTTCATCCAGCGCCTGCGCGCGGGCCGGCCGCCGGTGATCGACGGCCGCGGCGACCAGTCGATGGACTTCGTGCACGTCTCGGACCTGGCGCGCTCGGTGGTCGCCGCGCTCGAGTCGGAGCAGGCGAACCTGCCGATCAACATCGGCACGGGCATCGACACCTCCGTCGCCACGCTGGCGAAGATCCTGATCGAGGCCGTCGGCGTCGACGTGGAGCCGAAGTTCAACGACCGCGACGTG
>DASXYS010000003.1:0-6574 GCA_036502365.1 Amycolatopsis sp. | reverse complement strand
GCGCACCGCGTCCTCGATGCGGTGCTTGCGCTCCTTGAGCTCCACCTCGGTGGCCGCCCCGGCCTTGATCACCGCAACACCGCCGGCCAGCTTGGCCAGGCGCTCCTGCAGCTTCTCCCGGTCGTAGTCGGAGTCGCTCTTCTCGATCTCGTTGCGGATCTGGGCGACCCGTCCCGCGATCTGGTCGGCGTCGCCGGCGCCGTCGACGATGGTGGTCTCGTCCTTGGTCACGACCACCTTGCGGGCCCGACCCAGCAGCGCCAGGTCGGTGTTCTCCAGCTTGAGGCCGACCTTCTCCGAGATGACCTCGCCACCGGTGAGGATGGCCATGTCGGTCAGCATCGCCTCGCGCCGGTCACCGAAGCCCGGGGCCTTCACGGCGACGGACTTGAAGGTGCCACGGATCTTGTTGACCACCAGGGTGGCCAGCGCCTCGCCCTCGACGTCCTCGGCGATGATGGCCAGCGGCTTGCCGCCCTGCATGACCTTCTCCAGCAGCGGGAGCAGGTCCTTGACGGTCGAGATCTTGGAGCTGACCAGCAGGACGTACGGGTCCTCGAGCTCGGCCTCCATCCGCTCGGCGTCGGTCACGAAGTAGGGCGAGATGTAGCCCTTGTCGAACCGCATGCCCTCGGTGAGCTCGAGCTCGAGACCGAAGGTCTGGCTCTCCTCGACCGTGATGACGCCTTCCTTGCCGACCTTGTCCATCGCCTCGGCGATGAGCTCGCCGATGGAGTTGTCGGCCGCGGAGATCGACGCGGTGGCCGCGATCTGCTCCTTGGTCTCGACCTCCTTGGCGGACTTCAGCAGCTGCTCGGCAACGGCCTCGACAGCCTTCTCGATGCCCAGCTTGAGGGCCATCGGGTTGGCGCCGGCGGCAACGTTGCGCAGGCCCTCGCGCACGAGCGCCTGGGCGAGCACGGTGGCGGTGGTGGTGCCGTCACCAGCGACGTCGTCGGTCTTCTTGGCAACTTCCTTGACGAGCTCGGCCCCGATCTTCTCCCACGGGTCTTCGAGCTCGATCTCCTTGGCGATGGAGACACCGTCGTTGGTGATGGTCGGCGCGCCCCACTTCTTTTCGAGCACGACATTCCGGCCACGCGGGCCGAGTGTCACCTTGACGGCATCGGCGAGGATGTTGAGGCCGCGCTCAAGACCGCGGCGGGCGTCCTCGTCGAACGCGATCAATTTGGCCATAACGGTGTGGTCCTCCGGTATTGGGCGCCACCGCCGCGCTGCGCTCTGTGGTGCCAGCAGCGGCGGCAGCAGGACTCTTCCTCGGCCAGGCTCGGTGCCCGCGACGGACGACCGGCCACTGGGGCCAGCCTCACCGTCCCGACCTTCAGGCGAGCAGTCGGTGACCGCCCACCTGGCACTCAACGGCGTCGAGTGCCAATGCCGTGTTTAGCACTCGCGGGGTGAGAGTGCAAGAAGTGCAGGTCAGCGTCAGTGGCTCGGCTGGATCGAGATCGACGTCGGCGGCGCCTTGAGCGAGGTCGACGGCGCGTTGGACTGCGACCCGCCCGGGCCGACGGGGATGTTGGGCGCGGTCGTGGGGTTCGTGCCCCCGCCGCTGTCGCTGCCGCCGAACAGGAAGATCGCGCCGACGACCAGCCCGGCGAGCACCAGCACGCCCATCCCGATCCACAGCCACTTCAGCCCGCCGCCACTCTTCGACTGCTGGAACGCACTGGGCCCCGCGGGGGACGGCGGCCGCAACCGCATCGGTTCACCCGGCGGGCCGTAGCCCGGGTGCGGCATGCCGCCGTAAGCCGGCTGGCCCGGGTGAGCTTGCTGACCCGGGTAGCCGTAGCCCGGTTGCTGGGGTCCCGGCTGGAATCCCTGGGGCGGCATGCCGGGCTGGCCGGGGTAGCCGCCGTAGCCGGGAGGCGGGCCCTGCGGCGGGGCGCCGTGCGGTGGGCCGGTGGGCGCAGGGCCGTTCGGCGCGCCGGGAGCGCCCCAGCCAGGACCGCCGACGCCGGGCCCACCGGGTCCGGCCGCGCCGGGGCCGCCAAGCCCGCCCTGGCCGCCTTGTCCGGACCACGCGGCGTTCGGGCCGCCTTGGCCGCTCGCGGCGTCCGTGCCACCTGGTCCGGACCACGCGGCCATCGCACCGCTCTGGCTGCTCGCGCCGTCCATGCCGCCTTGTCCCGGAGCACCCTGGCCGGGCCCCGGCTGGCCGTATCCCGGCGGCGGCTGCTGTGCGCCGTACGGCGGCATGGCGGCCATCTCCGCGCCGGCGGCCGGAAGCGTGCCCGGCGGACCGGGCGGAGTGTCCGAAGTGGCCAGCGGCCCGAGCGCGGTCCGCGCGGCGGCGACCATCGCGACGCAGTTCGGGTAGCGGTCGGCCGGGCTCTTGGCCATGCCCTTGCGGACGACGTCGTCGACCGCGGCGGGCAGCGCCACCACTCGCGAAACCGACGGGGGCTCGCCGTTGAGGTGGCCCTTGATCACCGTCGGCACGTCGCCCTTGAACGGCGGGCTGCCGGTGAGGCAGGCGAAGAGCACACAGGTCAGCGCGTACTGGTCGGTGCGCCCGTCCAGCGGTTCCCCGCGCAGGTGCTCGGGCGCGGCGTAGGTGGGCGAGCCCAGGAAGTCGCCGCCGCGGGTGCGGTGGCCGGTGGCGCCGCGGCGGGTCAGGCCGAAGTCGGCCACGTAGACGTGCTCGCGTGAGGTCTCGCGGCTGGTGACGAGGACGTTGGCGGGCTTGACGTCGAGGTGGACCAGACCACGGTTGTGCAGCGTGTCGAGGGCGTCCGCGACCTGGTCGAGCAGGGACAGCGCCCGCGCGGGCGCGATCGGGCCGCCGGAGATCAGGCCGGCCAGGTCGCCGCCGTCGACCATGCGCATGGCGATGTAGAGCATGCCGTCGAGCTCGCCGAAGTCGTACAGCGGCACGATGTTGGCGTGATCGATGGCGGAGGTGTTGCGGGCTTCGTCGACAAAGCGCTCGCGGAACTCGGCGTCGGCACCGAGGTGGTCACCGATGATCTTCAGCGCCACCTTGCGGCCGAGACGCACGTCCGTGGCCTTGTAGGTCACGCTCATGCCGCCCTTGCCGAGCACCGAGTCGATGCGGTAGTTGCCCAGCCGTCGACCGGTGAGGTCCCCCGACACGTCGCCTGTCACGCTGCGCAGCTTAACGCCCGGGAATCCGCAGCCACTGCCGGTTCGCCCAACCGGTCAGGCGCCCGGATTCGCCGGCACCTTCCGGACGTCCGCGGCCTGACTGCGGCCGTCACGGCCGGACTGGACCTCGAACTCCACGCGATCACCTTCGTCGAGCGTGCGGAACCCGTCGGCCTGGATCGCCGAGTAGTGCACGAAGACGTCCGGGCCCTCCGTGGATTCGATGAATCCGTAGCCCTTTTCCGAGTTGAACCATTTGACGGTGCCGACAGCCACGGCGCCCTCCCTGGGGACAAGATCCGCTGTCCGGCAGCGGCTGGAAGTGCAGTTCACGCTACCGGAATTACGGTCGTCGGCAAGGGCGATCCGGCGGACCGTCAGGCGTGCGAAACCCGCCTGTTCCTGGCTTGCACGAGCACGATCCCGGGCCCCGCGAAGTCCAGGACCAGCCCTTCCCCGGTCTTCAGCGACTGCGGCCCGCTGGGGTCGACCGCGCGCAGCCGGCACTGCAGCGTGTCCGGGTACGCCAGCACGTAGTCGGGCCGGACGGTGACCATCTCGCCCGCGGCCAGTTTGAACGAGTCCACCGGGCCGGGCGCGGTGAGCACCAGCGGGCCGGTGCCGCTGTAGTGGTCGAGGAATCCCGAGTCGGCCCCGAAGAGCTGCTGCAACGGCGCCCAGGTCTGGTCGTGGCGCACGGACGCGGGGCGCGCGAGCACGGCGCCGCGGTGCACCGACCAGCCGGTGGCGCCGGTCAGCTCGATCGGGTAGACGTCGCCGGGGCCGATCGGCGCGAGGTCGACCCAGCCGCCTTCCGCGGGCGCGGTGAACAGCGAAAGGCCCGGTTTGCGCGCGCCGCCGCGCGAGGGCGCGGACTCGGTCACGCCGAAGCTGGTCGCCAGCATCGTGTCGCCCGCCGACTGCACGGCTTCGCCCGGCGCCAGCAGTACGCGGGCGACGCCGAAGTTGGGCGTGTGCCTGGTGTGGACGCGCATGTCAGGAGCGGGACGGCACGTGGGAGACGAGCCAGCTGATCAGCGCCGAGGGATTGCGCGTCTGGACCATGACCTGGCCGGGCCCGGCGAAGTCGAACACGAGGCCTTCCCCGCTCTTCATGGACTGGATGGCGCCCTGCGCCGCCTTGCGGATCTGGTACTGCACGGTGTCGGCGTACGCGACGACGTGCCCGGTGTCGATGGTGATCATCTCCCCCGGCTGCAGCGTCACGGTCTCCATCGCGCCGTAGCAGGAGACGAGCAGCTGGCCCTGTCCGGTGGCGTGGCTGAGGAAGCCGCCTTCGCCGCCCATCAGGTTCTTCATCCCGCCCCAGCGGGTCTCGGTCTGCACGCCGTGGGAGGAGGCGAGCCAGCAGCCGCGCGTGACGCACCAGCCGGTGCCGCCGTCGAGGTTCACGATCTGGACGTCGCCGGGCAGGTTCGCGGCGACGTCGACCCAGCCGCCGTTCTGCGGGGCGGTGAAGGTGGAGATGAAAAACGACTCGCCGCCGAGGAAGGCGCGGCCGAGGCCCTTCATGATCCCGCCCTGGGCCTGCGACTGGACGGTCACGCCGTAGCTGGTCGCCATCATCGCGCCGGACTCGACCTGCACCGGCTCCTCTGGCGCCAGCGCCAATCGCGCCACCGCGAACGACGGCTGGTGGCGGACCGAAACCTGCATGATCACTCCCCTGATCCCTGACTCCTGCCGCGGGAGAGTGTTGCACGGCCACCCCGGCGAGGGAGGATGGTCCGCGTGATCTCCGTCGACTCCTATCGCGGCACCGTGTCCGACCTGCTCGGACGCGTGCCTGTGACCATCGTCCCGCTGGCCGGGGCCGCCGGTCTTGTCCTGGCCGAAGACGTGCACGCGGGGGTGTCGCTGCCGCCGTTCGACAACTCCGCGATGGACGGCTACGCGGTGCGCGCGGCCGACGTCGCCGGGGCGGGCGTGGCGCAACCCGTGACGCTCCCGGTGGCCGACGACATCCCGGCCGGCCGGGTGGACGTCGCCTCGCTGGAACCGGGCACGGTGCACCGGATCATGACCGGCGCGCCGCTGCCGCCCGGCGCGGACGCGGTGGTGATGGTGGAGGACACCGACGGCGGCACGTCGTCGGTGGTGATCTCGGCGGCGCCGGCCGCGGGCACGCACGTGCGGCGCACCGGCGAGGACGTCGTGAAAGGGACTCTCGCGCTGCACGCGGGGACGGTGCTCGGCCACTCGCAGCTGGGCCTGGCCGCGGCCGTGGGGCTGGCCGAGCTGGCGGTCTACCGGCCGCTGTCGGTGCTGGTGGTGTCGACCGGCACCGAGCTGGTCGAAGCGCCGAACCCGTTGCGGCACGGGCAGATCTACGAGTCCAACAGCGTGATGCTGGCGGCCGCCCTGCGCGGGCTGGGCTGCCGGGTGGACGTGGTGCGCAGCGTGGTGGACGACGTCACCGAGTTCCGCGGGGTCATCGAGCCGAAGCTGGCCGAGGTCGACCTGCTGGTGACGTCCGGCGGAGTGTCCGCGGGCGCGTACGAAGTGGTGAAGGACGCGCTGACGGGCCAGGGCGTGGAATTCCGGAAGGTCGCGATGCAGCCCGGCGGGCCGCAGGGCTGCGGGCGCTGGAACGGCGTGCCGGTCGTGACGCTGCCCGGGAATCCGGTGAGCGTGCTGGTGTCGTTCGAGGCGTTCCTCCGCCCGGCCCTGCTGTCGGCGATGGGCCACACGGACGTCGACCGCCGCCGGGTCCGCGCGCGGCTCACCGAGCCGATGTCCTCGCCCACCGCCCGCCGCCAGTTCCGCCGCGGCTTCTACACCCCGACCGACGGCGAGGTCACCGGCCAGGTCGGCCCCCGCGGCGGCCCCGGCTCGCACCTGCTCGCGGCGTTCACCCAGGCGAACTGCCTGATCGTGCTGCCGGAGGACGTCACCGAGGTCGCCGAGGGCGACGAAGTGGACGTGCTGCTGCTTTAGCGCCTACACCAGATCGCGTTCTCCTTGGCGCTGCGGGAAATCCCGCAGCGGGCGCAACGGGCTGAAGACCGGGATCGCAAGCGCGGCCAGCTGCACGGCGCCCATCACGAGCATCGTCTCCCGCACGCCGAGGGTCTGCCCGAGGATCCCGCCGAGCAGGCCGCCCAGGGGAATCGTGCCGTAGTTGACCACGGCGGAGCACGCGGTGATCCGGCCGAACAGCTCGGGCGGGCAGTAGCCCTGGCGGAACGCGCCGGCGACCACATTGGACGCGACGAGCCCGGCGCTGACCGCGACTCCGGCGATCACGAAGCAGACGAGGCCGCCTGCCGGGCCGATCAGCATCGCGGGGGCGGCGAAGGCCTCGCAGAGCAGAAACGCCCGCGCCGTACCGAATCGCGTAGCCAGCCGTCCGATCAGCAGTGCCCCGACGACGCCGCCCACCTCGGACACCGCCAGCACGAGGCCGATGGTGCCCGGCCCGGCG
>DASXYS010000002.1:0-49306 GCA_036502365.1 Amycolatopsis sp. | reverse complement strand
GCGGGAACGGCCGGTGCATAGCGCCCCCACCAGGCAAGAGTGACACTTTTGCATGAATTGCCACACGGGCGCGCGATGATGGATAGAATGCCACATCCGGGCGGCGGAGCCGGTGCACAGCGAGGGGAAGCGGCGGGGATGAACGACACCTGGCGTGTGCCCGGGTATGCCGAAGTGGACGTGCTCGGCACCGGTGGTTTCGGCCGGGTCGTGCTGGCCAAGCACGAGGCCTCGGGGCAGATGGCGGCGATCAAGTACCTGCACGCGGACTTCCTCGCCGACGCGCGGATCGTGGACGGGTTCCGGCGGGAGGCCTGGATGCTGTCCGGCGTGCGGAGCCCGCACGTGGTCCGGCTCTTCGATTTCGTCGAGACGCCGCAGGGCGCCGCGCTGGTCATGGAGGCGGTGCCCGGCGTGTCGCTGCGCGCGCTGCTGGCGGCGGAGAACGTCTTGGCGCCCGAGGCCGCGCTGACGATCCTGAAGGGCTCGCTGCTCGGCCTCGCCGACGCACATGCGGTCGGCGTCGTCCACCGCGACTACAAGCCGGCCAACGTGCTGGTGTCGCGGGAGGGGGCGTCGAAGCTGGTCGACTTCGGACTGGCCACTTTGGACGGACACAACGGACTGACCGCCGGTTCCCCGTCCTACATGGCGCCGGAGCAGTGGGCCGGACGACCCGGCCTGCCCGCCACCGACGTGTACGCGGCCACGTGCGTGTTCTACCAGTGCGTCACCGGGCACCGGCCGTTCGAAGCGGACACCAGCGAGCAGCTGCGCGCCATGCACGGGGGAGCGCCGGTACCGCTGGACGCGGTGCCCGAGGCGCTGCGCCCGCTGATCGCGCGGGGCATGGCGAAGGACCCGGCGTGGCGCCCGGCGACGGCGGCTGCCTTTGTCACGGAGCTGGAAACCGTGGCCCGCAAGGCTTACGGCAAGAACTGGGAGAAGCGCGGCTGGAAGCGGCTGGCCACCTCGGCCGCGGCGCTGACGGCGCTCACCCCGTTGGCGCTCCTGACCACCGCCGGCACCGCCGCTGCCCCGATCGCGGCGGCCGGTGCCGGGACCGGCGTGACGGCGGGTACGGGCGTGGCGGCAGGAACCGGAACGGGTGTCGCCACGAGCACCGGGGCGGGGGTGACCGCGACGGTGGTGGGCAAGATCGCCATCGCGGTCGCGATCGTCGGCGGGCTGGTCGCCGGTGGGCTGGTGGTATTCCGGCCCGGGGGCGACCCGCCCGCCCCGCCGCCACTGACGGTGGCCATGCAAACCCTGTCCGGGCGGGACCAGGCGCTGCCGATGAGCTACGAACTCCAGTACCCGCAGGTGACCGGCGGTTCGGACGCCGCGCTCCGGCAACGGATCAACGACGCGTTGCGGGCGCCGATCGACAAGCGGCTGAAGACGGTCCGGGAATCGGTCGCCGACCCGGACCTCACCGAGCGGTTCCGGACCGAAGACGGAACGGCCGCGCTGCGCTCGTCCGCGCGGATCCTGCTGCAGACGCCGGACCTGATTTCCGTGCGCTACGACCACGATCTCGACTCGACGGTGCTGTGGCACACCACCTGGCGGTTCCCCGAAGCGTTCACTGTGGACCTCACCACGGGCAAGGTGATGAGCCCCCAAGACATGTTCCGGCCCGAGATCCTGACGGCCGCCGGTATGCGGACGCTGACCGAGCGGCTGGCGCCGCACACGAAAAACGGTTTCTGCACCGTGCCCACGGTCGAGGGGTATCCGACGCGGGTGGTCAGCATGGACGCCGCGGAGATGCCCGGTGGCGGTGGCCATGTGCCGGCTTCGGCGTTCGGATTCACCCCGACCGGGGCCGAGTTCGAGATCCTCTGGTACGACCTCGGCTGCGCCACTGCGGCCGGGAACGAGAGCGTTGCGCTGCCGTACGCCGAACTGAACGACCTGCTGCAGCCGAAGTTCCTGGCAATGCTGGGCAAGTCGGCCGCTACTTCGGCATCGCCGTCGAAGCCGGCTACCGCAGCCACCTACACGAACCCTCTCTTCGGGTTCACCACGCAGGTGCCGCCGGGCTACACCGCGTTGAAGTGGACTCCGGAGAACGGCCAGGGGATGACGTTCAGCGATGACACGATCGGCGCGATGCTGTACGTGTGGGGAACGAACTCGGGAACCGGCTCGGGCGGCCTCAGTCCGGCGGACAAGCTGGCCGAGCTGGTCGCCTCGCTGGAAGGGAACGGCGGCCGGGTGACTTTCAGCTCCGCCGACAGCGAGGGCTACACGGTTTCCGGTTACCAGGGCGACGGCAAGATCTACTACTCCCACGAGTCCATCGGCGCCGGTTCGACGGCCGGGCTCCGTTGGGTCTACCCGGCCGACCAGAAGAAGGCACTGGACAAGCTCGTCACCGACACGGTGCGGACCTTCAAACCCGGCGATCTGTCCCAGCCGCACTGACACCGGTCCGCGAAGTGCCCGGCGACCTGGGGTGTAGCGGTCGCCGGGCGGGTCAGAACATTCCGTTGCCGTTCGCGGCGGTCTTCGGCACGTCCTGGATCACGTCCCAGTGCTCGACGACCTTGCCGTCCGCGAGGCGGAAGAAGTCCGCGAGCGCCCGTCCGGGTTGCCTGGTTCGAGGTCCAGGTGCGAGTGGGTGGCGACGAGGTCGCCCTCGGCGATCACGACACGCCCGCGCTGCAGGCGCACCACCGCAACATGCTCCGGCGGATGACCGCCGAGGCCTGCGAGATCCTGGCCGATCGCGCCGGACTGGACCCGGCCGACCCCGAGCCCCGGATCGCCGCGGCCGCCCTGCTCGGCCTGTGGAGCGTCCAGGTCAGCTCTTCCCTCCGGCACCTGGACGGGCGCCGTAGCCCGGCAAAGGTGCGCGCCGCAGTTACCGCCGATGTCCGCCGCGCCGCGCGCCTGCTCGAGACCGGGCTTGCGGCATTCACTGCGGAACCCGCTCCAGCCTGACGATCCGGCTGATCACGATGGCTGGTCGAGGACCGCCTTCGACTCGTCGACGAGGCCGGTCAGGCGGGCGACTTCGGCGTCGGTCAAGTGCCCGGCTATCGAGGCGGCGGCGACGTTGGCGCGCAGGTGCTCGGGGCTCGCCGTGCCGGGGATCGCCACGATGGCGGGGGAGCGGCGCAGCAGCCAGGCCAGCGCGACCTGGGACGGCGTCGCGCCGAGGCGTTCGGCGGGGGCGATCAGCGCGTCGTGGTGGCTGAGCCGCCCAGCGGCCAGCGGGAAGTAGGGGACGAACATGATGCCGTCGGCCGCGCAGTCGTCCAGTACGCCAGCGCCGCTGCGGTCGAGCAGGTTGAACCGGTTCTGCACGGCCGCGATCGGGGTCAGTTTCCGGGCGCGGGCCAGCATTTCCGGCGACGCGCCGGACAGGCCGATGCGGCGGATGAGGCCCTGGTCGCGCAGTTCGACGAGCGCACCGAGCGAGTCCTCCAGTGGTACGTCGCTCGGCGGCGCCGGGCCGTCGCCGCCGAGGCGTAGGTAGGTCAGCTCGCTCGTCTCGGTGCCGAAGTCGGCCAGCGCCTCGTGCACCTGACGGCGGACCGTATCCGGGTGGTCGGCGATGATCCACGACTTGTCCGGGCCGCGCCCGGCGCCGACCTTGTTGCCGACGATCACGCCCTCCGGGAACGGCCGCAGCGCTTCGCCGATCAGCCGGTTCACTGTGCGCGGGCCGTACGCGTTCGCGGTGTCGAAGAACGTGACGCCCAGATCAACCGCCAGGCGCAGCAGTCGCCGCGCCGATTCCGGGTCGTCCGGCAGTCCCCAGACCTTCGGCCCGGCGAGCCGCATGGCGCCGTATCCGACCTGACTCATGGTGACTCCTCGAAGGTGTATCACTGCCACGGCAACTCGCGTAGCACCGAGTGTCTCAGTGATACGCGGATTGGCGTAGCATTGCAACCGTGGTGGACACCAAGGCTCGAACCCGGCGGCAGATTCTCGAAGTGGCGGCCGAAATCCTGGAACGGGACGGCACCCAGGCCGTCTCGACCCGTTCGGTTGCCGCGGCGGCCGGCATCCGCGCCGCCTCGCTGTACCAGCTTTTCGGCGACAAGGACGGCCTCCTCTCAGCACTGGCCATCCACGCGTTCGACATTTACCTGGCCGAGAAGCAGCACCTCGCGCTCTCCGACGACCCGGTCGACGATCTGCGCCGCGGCTGGGACATCCACGTCGACTTCGGCCTGCGCCACCCCGCGTTCTACCTGCTGATGTTCGGCACCGACCGGCCCGGGCGCCGGGCCCCCGCCGCCGACGACGCCCACGACCGCCTGATGAAGGCCCTCGATCGCGTCGCCGCCGCGGGCCGGCTCCGGGTGCCGGCCCCGCTCGCCGCCAGCCTGTCCTCGGCCGCCATCGTCGGCGTGACCCTGTCGCTGGTCGGCACCGCTGTCGAAGACCGGGACCCGGAGCTTTCCCCGAGACTGCGTGACACCGTGATCGACTCCCTCACCACCGGCCCGGCTCCGGCCGCGGACCCCGGCCTGGCGTCGCGGGCCCTCGCGCTCGATGCTGCCCTCGCCGCCACCGACCGGCCGCCGCTGCGCCCCGCCGAAACCGCCCTCCTGCGCGACTGGCTCGACCAGCTCGCCCGCTGACCCGGTTACGGCAGAACTGCGACCCGGCCGGGACGGTCTTCGTCACCACGCTGCCGATTCGCCCGACGACTTCTCCCGGCCGCACCGGGGTCGCCGCCCAAGCGGTGGCGGCGAGTTCGGCGGGACGGGCCATGGTGCTCGCCGAACCGGCGGAGCTGGACCCCGTAGTCAAGTCGTCGCCCGCGGAGTCCTGGGCCAATAGCGGCTGGGCCGCCGACGCCCGGTTCAAGGGCTGCTGACCGCCGAGGCGGAAGTGAGCCCTTCGAGTAGCGGGGTGGCGATCTCCTCGACGGTCTTGCCGTCGGTGTCGACGACCAGGTCGGCCGGCGCCGAGGTGCCCGCCTGCTCGGCGGCACGCCAGACTTCCTCGGCATAACGGCGAAGTTCGTCCTGCGGCCGGCCCGCCAGCTCGTCACCGGGCAGCGTCGGGCCGGCCCCGCGGCCGCGCGCCAGGATCCGGGCGGTCAGGTCGTCCGGTCCGGCCCGCAGCCGGCAGAGGGTGAGGTTCGCGTCCGGCATGGCCCGCACATATCGTGCCAGGTCACCGTGTTCCCCGACATCACCGACGAGGACGAGGTACTCGGCCCCCTCGGTCCGGAACGTGGGCCAGATTGCCGCGAGGTTGCGCGCTTTCGTCCGGTGGTTGCCCGGATCGCCGGCCGGTTCCGGCCGTACGAAGCCGAGCTGGTCGAGGTCGGCAAAGGCCACAGTGGACCCCGCGCCGGCGATAGTGGTGAAGACCTGCCAGCCGACGGCCGACTTGCCGACCCCGCGCGGTCCGGTCAGCCACAACGTCGGCACGGTCCCGGCCCGCGCCGCGTGGCCGGACGGGGACTGTACCGACGCTGTGGACACGAAATCGCGGGCCGGCACCGTGACGGTGTCGAGGATCAGGCCGGCTAGCTCGGCGACGGACCGGCCGTCCGTCTCGACACGCAGATCCGGGAAGCTGGTGCGCTCCAGTTCTGCCGACACCTGGACCGCCGCGTCGACCAGATGGGTGAGCCGGCCGCGGCCGAGGAACCGCTTCCGCAGCTCGTCCTCTTCCGCCGTCAGCAGGCACAGCGTCACCTCCACATCGGGGAGTAGACGGGTGTACTCGCGGACGGCGTCGGCCGATTCCAGCATCCCGCTCACGATCAGCAACTGGACCTCGGCGTCGCGGTAGTTCGGCACCATCCCGGCGAGGTTCCGCGCCTTGACGCCGTGGTCCCCGGCCAGGGCGGGTGTCGGCAGGCACAGCCCGATCTGGTCGGTGTCGAGGACGGCTGCACGCACGCCCGACCGGGACAGCGAGGTGAAGATCGCCCACGCCACCGAGGTTTTCCCGACGCCGGGGGGACCGCACAACCACAGCAGGGTCATCTCGCGCACCCCGGCAGGGTAACCAGCCTGGGCCGCGCCGCCGACCGAATTAAGCCCGGGCCCTTCCCCTGCGGCAGGAAGGGCCCGGGACGGTCAGCGGTTGGTGGAGTACGAGTGCGCGCCGGTGCCGGCGAGCTTGCCGCCGTCGACGATCAGGTACTCGTCGCGGATGGGGGTGCCGTCGAACCAGGACTCGAGGATCTCGCGGGTGCCCGCGGCGTACCGCGTCTGCGCCGAAAGCGAGGAGCCCGAGATGTGCGGCGTCATGCCGTGGTGCGGCATGGTGCGCCACGGGTGGTCGGCCGGGGCGGGCTGCGGGAACCAGACGTCGCCCGCGTAGCCGGCGAGCTGGCCGCTCTCCAGCGCGCGCACGATCGCGTCGCGGTCGGCGATGCGGGCGCGGGCGGTGTTGATCAGGTACGCGCCGCGCTTCATGGTGGAGATCAGGCTGTCGCCGAACAGGCCCTCGGTTTCCGGGTGCAGCGGGGCGTTCACGGTGACCACGTCGCAGTGCGGCACCATCGCGGCGGCGTTCTCGTGGAAGGTCAGGTTCAGCTCGCGCTCGACCTCGGCGGGCAGCCGGTGCCGGTCGGTGTAGTGCAGGTGGACGTCGAACGGCTTGAGGCGCTTCAGCACCCCCAGCCCGATCCGGCCGGCCGCCACCGTGCCGACGTGCATGCCCTCCACGTCGTACGAGCGGGCCACGCAGTCGGCGATGTTCCAGCCGCCGTCCAGCACGGTCTGGTACGAGGGCAGGTAATTGCGCACCTGCGAGAGGATCATCATCACCACGTGCTCGGCGACGCTGATGCTGTTGCAGTAGGTCACCTCGGCGACCGTGACGCCGTGCGCGATCGCCGCGTCGAGGTCGGTGTGGTCGGAGCCGATGCCGGCGGTGACGACCAGCTTGAGGTTCTTCGCGCGCTCGAACCGTTCGGCGGTCAGGTAGGCGGGCCAGAACGGCTGGGAGATCACGATGTCGGCGTCCGGCAGCTCGCGGTCGAAGACCGAGCCGTCGCCGTCCTTGTCGGACGTCACGACGAGCTGGTGGCCTTGCGACTCCAGGAAATTCCGCAGCCCCAGCTCACCGGAGACGCTGCCGAGCAGCTGACCCGGCGTGAAGTCGACTGCCTTCGGGGTCGGCAGGGTCTGGCCGCCGGGGTAGCCGTCGAGCTCGGGGAGCCCGTCACGGGCGTAGCTCGTGGGGTACCCGGCCGCCGGGTCGTCGTAGAGCACGCAAAGCACCTTTGCCATGATGTGTCTCCCGAAAGAAGTCGTTGGTATTCAACGCTTTTTACCCTCCTCTCGCGCGCGGGGGAGGTCAAAGCGTTCGTGCCTATCCGGGCATAGCCCCCGGCTATCAAGCGGGCCCGAGGAAACGCGCCAGGACGCGCTCCAGCGTCCCCCGGACATCGGCGCCGGCGGTCACGTCGAGCAGCGCGCGGGCGAGGATGGGCTCGGGGTCCCGGTCGGCCAGCACCAGCCCGATCTCCGGTGGGTGGGCCGGTTCCTGCAGCGGCACCACGCGCATGCCCGGCGGCACGCCGAACATGTGCAGCCAGGCGTGCGAGATCACGCTGGACCACTTGCGCGACGCGACGTGCGCGTAGAGCGCGGAGACGGTGTCGGTCTCGATCGCGGGCACCACCGTCGCGCCCGCGGTAGCGAAAAGCCCGTCCAGCACACGGCGGTTGCGCATCTGCCGGCCCAGCAGGCACAGCGGGAGGCCGGCGACCTCGTCCCAGCGGACGACGTCGCGGGTGGCGAACTCGCCGTCGCGGGGGGTCAGGAGCAGGTAGTGCTCCTCGTAGAGCGGAAAGGTCCGGACGGCCCCGAGCTCCTCGTCGTCCACATAGGTCAGTGCGATGTCCAGCTCGAACTCGCCCAGCCGTCGCGTGATTTCCCGCGACGACAGGGATTCCAGGCTCACGCGCGCGTGCGGGTGGCGTTCGCAGAACGGGGTGGTCAGCAACGTCGCGGCGGTCAGCGCGGTGGGGATCGCCCCGACGCGCAGCACTCCGGAAAGGCTGTGGCGCATGGTCGACAGGTCGTGGCGCAGCCCGTCGCACTCCGCCAGGATGCGGTGCGCCCAGAGCAGCACCCGCTCGCCTTCGGGGGTCAGGCCCTCGAACCGGTGGCCCCGCCGCACGATCGCGGTGTCGAGCTCCTGCTCCAGCTTCCGGATCCCCGCCGACAGCGACGGCTGCGACACGTGGCACGCATCGGCCGCGCGTGCGAAATGCCGCTCCCGCGCAAGCGCGACGAGGTACTCCAGCTGACGCAGCAACACTCCGCGATCATGCCGCACGACGTACGGGACGGGAAGCGCCACGTTCACTCCAGCACTTTCACGACTGCGCTCACGGCGGCGGAAGCCTCTTCACCGACCCACCACGCCGCCACATCCCACCGGGGCCCGCCCCCGGCGAACCTCCGCACCCGCAACTCCGGGAACCGTCCCGCCACCGACTCCGGCAGCAGGCAGGCCCCGAAGTCATGGCGGACCAGCTCCACCGCCGCGCCGGTCTCGGCCACCTCACACGAGACCACTCGCGAAACCCCCGCCTCGCGAAAAGCCACGTCGGCCACCTGCCGCACCGCCCACCCCGGCGCGAAATCCACTACCGCCAGTTCCGCCGCCTCGGCCATGGTCACCACCCCGCCGTCCGAGGAAGGTGCCGTCACCAGCACCATTTCCTCCCGCCGCAACGAGCGCCGCACCAGACCGTCGGCGCCGTCAGTGCCGTCAGCGGAAGTCTCACCCACTACGCCCACCATCACGTCCACAGTGGACTTCCGGACCGCGGCCCGGAGTTCGTCCGGATGCGCCATTCGCACCTCGGCCCGTACCGCCGGATGCTCGCGCCGCAACTTGGCCAGCATCCGGTGCGGCTCCGCCCAGCACCCGGGCACCACGCCGATCCGCACGCAGCCGCTGACCTTCCACCGGGCGCCGTCCACGGTCGCGCGGGCCTGCTCGGCCGCGGTCAGCGCGGCGCGGGCGGCCGGCAGGAACGCCAGCCCGGCGGGAGTCAGCGCGACCCGGTGGGTGGTGCGTTCGAACAGTGCCGTGCCGAGGTCCCGCTCCAGCGCGCGGATGACGGTCGAGACCGTCGACTGCACGGTGTGGAGGCGCAGCGCCGCAGCGGTGAACCCGCCTTCCTCGGCGACCGCCACGGCGATCTCGAGCTGCCGCAGGTCCATCCGTCCTCCCGGGTTCGGGTCTGGCTCAGCAGGGGAGCGGGAGCAGTTCGGCCTCGCCGCCGTCCCGCTCCGGCGGGAGCACCGCGAGTGCGTCGGCCGGCGCTGCGCCCCACAGCGAGACCGGCCGGTCCTCGCCCCGGCGCCGGACGTGCTTGCCGTCCGCCACCGACCCGGACACCCGACATCCTTTGTGGACGGAGTGCTCCACCGGCAGCACCGCCGAGTTGTCGTACCCGGGCAGCGCCACCAGCGCCCGGACCGGGCTCGCCAGCGCCGTCCCCAGCGCGCCGGCCGACGGCAGTTCGACCGCCTCCAGCGGCTTCACCGTGTCCCGCGCGGCCTGGCGCGCCTCGGCCCAGTGCATCCGTCCTCCTCAACCAGCGCCGTCGGTGCGGTCGACTTCCGTCATCGCCCCGGTCCGCTCGTCGTAGACGAACCCGCGCACCGAAGCGGTGTGCGGCAGGAACGGGCTGCTCCGCACCCGCCGCAGGCACTGCCGGACATCCTGCGCCGGGTCGGCGAACGACTCGGCCGACCAGGGCGGCCGGATCCCGGTGCCCGCCTCGACCTGCTTGGCGAACTCGGTGTCGGTGAAGGTTCGCATACCGCAGTCCTCGTGGTGGACGAGGATCACCTCCCGCGTGCCGAGCAGCCGCTGGCTGACCGCGAGCGAGCGGATGGCGTCGTCGGTGACGGCGCCGCCGGCGTTGCGGATCACGTGCGCGTCGCCCTCCTCCAAGCCGAGCAGCCGGTAGACGCTGATGCGCGCGTCCATGCAGGCGACCACGGCGACCCGCCGCCGCGGCCGCCGCACCAGCCGGGTGTGGTCGAGCCGGTGGTGGTAGCCGCGGGCGTGGGCGACCAGCTCGTCGATTTCGCCCATGACTAGCCGGCCAGCACTTCTCGGACCAGTCGCGCGGTCTCGCTCGGCGTCCGCCCGACCCGGATGCCCGCCGCCTCCAGCGCCTTCTGCTTCGCGGCCGCCGTACCCGCCGAACCGGAGACGATCGCGCCCGCGTGGCCCATGGTTTTGCCTTCGGGCGCGGTGAATCCCGCGACGTAGCCGACCACGGGCTTGCTGACGTTGTCGCGTACGTACGCGGCGGCGCGCTCTTCGGCGTCTCCGCCGATCTCGCCGATCAGCACGATCACGTCGGTGTCCGGGTCCTTCTCGAAGGCCTCGACGGCGTCGATGTGCGTCGTCCCGATCACCGGGTCGCCGCCGATGCCGATGCAGCTGGAGAAGCCGAGGTCGCGCAGCTCGTGCATGAGCTGGTAGGTGAGCGTGCCGGACTTCGACACCAGCCCGATCCGGCCGGGTCCGGTGATGTCGGCGGGGATGATCCCGGCGCCGGACAGTCCGGGGGAGATCAGCCCGGGGCAGTTGGGCCCGATGATCCGGGTCCGGCCGCCGCGGGCCACGGCGTGTGCCCAGAACACCGCGGAGTCGTGTACCGGCACGCCCTCGGTGATCACCGCGGCCAGCCCGATCTCGGCGTCGACGGCCTCGATCACCGCGTCCTTGACGAACGGCGGCGGCACGAACAGCACCACCACGTCCGCGCCGGTCGCGGCCATCGCGCCCGCGACGGTGCCGAACACCGGCAGGTCGCGCCCGCCGATGGTCACCGACTGCCCGGCCTTGCGCGGGTTGACGCCGCCGACGACGTTCGTGCCGGCGTCGAGCATCCGCTTGGTGTGCTTGGTGCCCTCGGCGCCGGTCATGCCCGACACGACGATACGGCTGCTGCTGTCCAGGAAGATTGCCATCTCAGGCCTCCGGGGTGGCGGGAACGGTGGCCAGCTCGGCCGCCGTGCGGGCGGCGTCGTCCATGGTGGCCACGACGGTGACCAGCGGGTGGGCCGCCTCGGCGAGGATCCGCCTGCCCTCGGCGACGTTGTTGCCGTCGAGCCGGACGACCAGCGGTTTGGTGGCGCGCTCGCCGAGCAGGGCGAGCGCCTTGACGATGCCGTCGGCCACCGCGTCGCACGCGGTGATGCCGCCGAACACGTTCACGAACACGCTGCGCACGCCCGGGTCGCCGAGGATCACCCCGAGCCCGGCCGACATCACCTCCGCCGAGGCGCCGCCGCCGATGTCCAGGAAGTTCGCCGGGCCCACCGCGCCGGCTTCGGCTGCCGCGTCCGCGACGACGTCCAATGTGGACATCACCAGCCCCGCGCCGTTGCCGATCACGCCGATGTCGCCGTCGAGCTTGACGTAGTTGAGGCCCTGCTCGTGGGCCTGGCGCTCCAGCGGGTCGCCGGCCGCGGGGTCGCTGAACGCGGCGTGCCCGGGATGGCGGAAGGCGGCGTTCTCGTCGAGGGTGACCTTGCCGTCGAGCGCGACGATCTCGCCGCTTTTCGTGCGCACCAGCGGGTTCACCTCGACCAGTGTGGCGTCCTCGGCCACGAAGACCTCCCACAGCCGGACCAGCGCGTCCGCCACGCCGCCGGCGACCTCGGCCGGGAACCGGGCGGCGGTCACGATCTCGCGTGCCTTTTCCGCGTCGACGCCGGTGAGCGGGTCGATCGGGACCTTGGCCAGCGCTTCGGGCTTGGTGGCGGCCACCTCCTCGATCTCCATACCGCCTTCGACCGAGGCGATCGCGAGGAACGTGCGGTTCGCGCGGTCCAGCAGGAAGGACGCGTAGTACTCCTCGGCGATCTCACTCGCTTCGGTGACCAGGACCTTGTGCACGGTGTGGCCCTTGATGTCCATGCCGAGGATGTCCTCGGCCACCTGCTCGGCGTCGTCGGGCCGCGCGGCGAGCTTGACCCCGCCGGCTTTGCCCCGGCCGCCGGTCTTCACCTGCGCCTTGACCACCACGGTGCCGCCGATCTCGACGGCGGCGGCGCGGGCTTCCTCGGGACTCGCGGCGACCCGGCCGCGGGGGACCGGTACGCCGCGGGCTTCGAACAGCTCGCGCGCCTCGTGCTCGAAAAGATCCATCGGATTCCTTCCTTGCTGGGCTGGGGAGTGGGACTCGTGCGGGCGGATGCCGGTCAGAACCGGCTTTGCCACTCACGAGCCCGAGCACCGCGGCCGGGAAAATCCTGCGGATGGCCCTGGACAGCGGGCAACTCTGAGAGTAATCCTAATGCCTACCGCATACGGTATGCAATCTACAGTTTGTCCCGAAGGTGGCGCTGACCTGGAGGGATGGCCCTCACGCCGGACCGCGGACGGACGAGCACACCGGAACGAGCGCGCGGATCAGAGAGGTCCGGCGCGAGAGCAGCAGAGGAGCTGAGCCATGGCGCCAACCACCACGGGCCAGGACGCCGACCAGAGCCGGGCGGCGAGCACGAACGGCGCCCCGGCGGCCCCGGACACCATCTCCGGCGGGCACCTGGTCGCCAAGGCGCTCAAGGCCGAGGGCGTCGACACGATCTTCACGCTGTGCGGCGGGCACATCATCGACATCTACGACGGCTGCGTGGACGAGGGCATCAACGTCATCGACGTGCGCCACGAGCAGGTCGCAGCGCACGCCGCGGACGGCTACGCCCGGATCACCGGCAAGCCCGGCTGCGCGGTGGTCACCGCCGGGCCGGGCACGACCGACGCGGTCACCGGCGTGGCCAACGCGCTGCGGGCCGAGAGCCCGATGCTGCTGATCGGCGGCCAGGGCGCGCTGGCGCAGCACAAGATGGGGTCGCTGCAGGACCTCCCGCACGTGGACATGATGACGCCGATCACCAAGTTCGCGGCGACCGTGCCGTCCACCGCGCGTGCGGCGGACCTGGTGTCGATGGCGTTCCGGGAGGCGTTCGCGGGCGCGCCCGGGCCGTCGTTCCTGGAGATCCCGCGTGACGTCCTCGACGCGCGGGTACCGCTCGCGAACGCGCGCATCCCGTCGGCGGGCCAGTACCGCGCGTCCACGCGCAGCGCCGGCGACCCGGCGGACATCGAAAAGCTCGCGGACCTGCTGGTGCACGCGAAGAAGCCGGCGATCCTGCTGGGCAGCCAGGTCTGGACGACCCGGGCGACGGAGCCGGCCACCGAGCTGGTGCGCTCGCTGAACATCCCCGCGTACATGAACGGCGCCGGCCGCGGCACCCTGCCGCCGGGCGACCCGCACCACTTCCAGCTTTCCCGCCGGTACGCCTTCGACAACGCCGACGTGATCGTCATCGTCGGCACGCCGTTCGACTTCCGGATGGGTTATGGCAAACGGCTTTCGCCGGACGCCACGGTGGTGCAGATCGACCTCGACTACCGCACCGTCGGCAAGAACCGCGACATCGACCTGGGCATCGTGGGCGACGCCGGACAGATCCTCGCCGCCGTCTCGCAGGCCGCGTCCGGCCGCGTGGACACCGGTGCGGTGGCGCGCAAGCCGTGGCTGGAGGAACTGCGCGCGGTGGAGGAGAAGGCGAAGCAGAAGCGGTTGCCACAGCAGCACTCCGACGCGAACCCGATCCACCCGTACCGGCTGGTGCACGAGATCAACGAGTTCCTCACCGAGGACTCGATCTACATCGGCGACGGCGGCGACATCGTCACCTTCTCCGGGCAGGTCGTGCAGCCGAAGTCGCCGGGCCACTGGATGGACCCGGGCCCGCTGGGCACGCTCGGCGTCGGCATCCCGTTCGTGCTGGCGGCCAAGCACGCCCGTCCGGACAAGGAGGTCGTCGCGCTGTTCGGCGACGGCGCGTTCTCCCTCACCGGCTGGGACTTCGAGACGCTGGTGCGGTTCAACCTGCCGTTCGTCGGGATCGTCGGCAACAACTCCTCGATGAACCAGATCCGCTACGGCCAGGCGCAGAAGTACGGCCTCGCCCGCGAGCGCATCGGCAACACCCTGGGCGACGTCCGCTACGACGAGTTCGCCCGGATGCTCGGCGGCTACGGCGAGGAGGTCCGCGACCCCGCGGACATCGCGCCGGCACTGCAGCGGGCCCGCGAGTCGGGCAAGCCCTCGCTGATCAACGTCTGGGTCGACCCGGACGCCTACGCCCCCGGGACCATGAACCAGACGATGTACAAGTAGTCGGAGGCCGAAATGGGAAAGGCACTTGAGGGCGTCCGCGTCCTCGACATGACCCACGTCCAATCAGGACCGTCGTCGACCCAGATCCTCGCCTGGCTCGGCGCGGACGTCATCAAGCTGGAGACGCCGGGCCGCGGCGACATCACCCGCGGGCAGCTGCGCGACCTGCCCGGGGTGGACAGTCTCTACTTCACCATGCTGAACGCCAACAAGCGCAGCATCACGCTGAACATGAAGAGCGAAGAGGGCAAGAAGGTCTTCACCGAGCTGGTGTCCTCTGTGGACGTACTGGTGGAGAACTTCGGCCCCGGTGTCGTCGACCGGTTCGGCTTCCCGTGGGAGAAGCTGCACGAGATCAACGAAAAGCTGGTCTACGCCTCCATCAAGGGCTTCGGCCCGGGCCGGTACGCCGACTTCAAGGCGTACGAGGTGATCGCGCAGGCCATGGGCGGGTCGATGAGCACCACCGGCTTCGAGGAAGGCCCGCCCACCGCGACCGGCGCGCAGATCGGCGACTCGGGCACCGGCATCCACCTGGTGGCGGCGATCCTGGCCGCGCTGTACCAGCGCACGAACACCGGCCGCGGCCAGCGGGTCCAGGTCGCCATGCAGGACGCCGTGCTGAACCTGTGCCGGGTGAAGCTGCGCGACCAGCAGCGCCTGGCGCACGGCCCGCTGGGGGAGTACCCGAACGAGGTGTTCACCGACGAGGTGCCGCGCTCGGGCAACGCGTCGGGCGGCGGCCAGCCCGGCTGGGCGGTGCGCTGCGCGCCCGGCGGCCCGAACGACTACATCTACGTGATCATCCAGCCCGTCGGCTGGGCGCCGATCACGGAGCTGATCGGCCAGCCCGAGCTGGCCGAAGACCCGGAGTGGGCCACCCCGGAGGCCCGGCTGTCCAAACTGGACAAGGTGTTCGCACTGGTCGAGCAGTGGACCGAGCAGCACACCAAGTGGGAGGTGATGGAGCGGCTCAACGCACACAACATCCCGTGCGGCCCGATCCTGTCCACCCAGGAGCTGATCGAGGACGAGACGCTGGCCGAGCTGGGCACCGTGGTCGAGGTGCAGCACCCGGAGCGCGGCGCCTTCAAGACCGTCGGCTGCCCGCTGAAGCTGTCGGACTCCCCGGTCGAGATCGAGCGCTCGCCACTGCTGGGCGAGCACAACAACGAGGTGCTCGGCGAGCTGGGTTACGGACCACTGGACCTCGACCGGCTCCGCACCGCAGGCGTGATCTAAGGAGAACAGCGAATGACCACGGGAACCGACCGCGCCGCGGTCGAGAAGATCCTCGCCGCGGCCGCGGCCGAGGGACGCAGTTCGCTCACCGCGCCGGAGGGCCGGGCGGTCTGCGAGGCCTACGGGATCGCCACCCCGCAGGAACGGCTCGCCGCCACCGCGGCCGAGGCGGTCGCCCAGGCCGGGGAGATCGGCCTGCCGGTGGTGCTGAAGATCGTGTCGCCGGACATCCTGCACAAGACCGAGGCCGGCGGTGTGCTCGTCGGCCTGCGCAGTGTCGAGGAGGTGGCCGAAGGCTTCGCCACCATCCTGGCGAATGCCAAGGCCTACAACGCCGACGCGAAGATCCTCGGGGTGCAGGTGCAGCAGATGCTGACCTCCGGGCAGGAGGTGATCATCGGCTCGGTCAGTGACCGGACGTTCGGCAAGGTCGTCGCCTTCGGCCTCGGCGGGGTGCTCGTCGAGGTGCTCAAGGACGTCACCTTCCGGCTGGCCCCGACCAGCACCGAAGAGGCACTGTCCATGGTGGACGGGATCGCGGCGGCGGAGATCCTCAACGGGGTCCGCGGCGCCGAGGCGGTGGACAAGAACGCGCTCGCCGGCGTCATCCACCGGCTCGGGCAGCTGGTCACCGACTTCCCGCAGCTGGCCGAGGTCGACCTCAACCCGGTGCTGGCCACGGCGTCCGGCGCGACCGCCGTCGACGTCCGGATCCTGGTCGACCCGGAGGCGGCGAAGGAGCCGCTGCGGTTCACCCAGGAGGAGATCCTGGCGTCGATGACCCGGATCATGAAGCCGGCCGCCATCGCGGTGATCGGTGCCTCCGCCGAGGACGGCAAAATCGGCAACTCGGTGATGAAGAACCTCGTCAACGGCGGTTACGCGGGTGAGATCTACCCGATCAACCCCAAGGCGAGCGAGATACTGGACCGCAAGGCCTACGCCAGCATCGCCGACGTGCCCGGTGACATCGATGTGGCGGTGTTCGCCATCCCGGCGAAGTTCGTGCCCGCCGCGCTCGAGGAAGCGGGGGCGAAGGGCGTGGCCGGGGCGATCCTGATCCCGTCCGGCTTCGGCGAAACCGGCAACATCGCGCTTCAGGACGAGGTCGTGGCGATCGCGCGCAAACATGGCGTACGCGTCCTCGGGCCGAACATCTACGGCTATTACTACACGCCGGAGAACCTGTCGGCGACGTTCTGCACGCCCTACGACGTCAAGGGCGGGGTCGCGCTGTCTTCGCAGAGCGGCGGCATCGGCATGGCGATCCTGGGCTTCAGCCGGTCGGCGAAAATGGGCGTGTCCTCGATCGTCGGCGTGGGCAACAAGGCCGACATCGACGAGGACGACCTGCTCACCTTCTTCGAGCACGACGACAACACCCAGCTGATCGCCATGCACCTGGAAGACCTGAAGGACGGCCGCTCGTTCGCCGAGACGGCCAAGCGGGTCTCGCTGAAGAAGCCGGTGGTGGTGCTCAAGGCCGGCCGCACCTCGCAGGGCGCGAAGGCGGCCAGCTCGCACACCGGCGCACTGGCCGGCGACGACAAGGTCTACGACGACATCCTGCGCCAGAGCGGCGTGATCCGGGCGCCGGGGCTGAACGACATGCTCGAGTACGCCCGCGGCATCCCGCTGCTGCCCACGCCGAAGGGCGAGAACGTCGTGATCATCACCGGCGCCGGCGGCTCGGGCGTGCTGCTGTCGGACGCCTGCGTGGACAACGGCCTTTCGCTGATGGAGATCCCCGGCGACCTCGACGAGGCGTTCCGGAAGTTCATCCCGCCGTTCGGCGCGGCCGGCAACCCGGTGGACATCACCGGGGGCGAGCCGCCGTCGACCTACCGCAACACCATCGCGCTCGGCCTGTCCGACGAGCGCATCCACTCCCTGATCCTCGGCTACTGGCACACCATCGTCACGCCGCCGATGGTGTTCGCCGAGCTGGTGGTCGACGTCGTCGAGGAATTCCGCCGCAAGGGCATCCACAAGCCCGTGGTGGCTTCGCTTTCCGGCGACGTCGAGGTCGAGGAGGCGAGCGACCACCTGTATGCCAACGGGATCGTCGCCTACCCGTACACGACCGAAAAGCCGGTGGCGGTGCTCGGCGCCAAGTACCGCTGGGCCAGGTCCGCGGGACAACTCTGAAAAACCTCCACAGGGGCTGGCTTCACCCGAAGGAAAGGACGAAGATCCACCGCACGCCGCGCTAGAAGAGGGAACCGAAGTCAACGGTGACGAAAGAGAACTCTCATGACCGCAGCCCAACCGACATACCAGGAGATCATCGACGACAACGGCCGGGTCTACCGGATCGGTGAGAGCCCCCGCGACATCCTGGGGCGCTCACGCAGTTTCATGGTCTGGTTGCCCTGGATCGCCATGATGGCGGTCAGCGTGTTCGAGTACGGCTGGGGGGCCGTCGAGGGCACACTCGAAGAAAAGTACGGCTGGTCCCTGTCGGACGCGTTCTGGCTGGCCAGCATCTGGGCCGTCTTCCAGGCGGGGGTCGCGTTCCCCGCCGGGCGGCTGCGCGAGAAGAACATCGTCTCGGCCAAGACCGCCATGCTCGCCGGCGCGGTCCTGAGCGGGATCGGTTATTTCACCATCGCGCACAGCGGAAACCTGACGATCGCGTTCATCGGGTACTCGGTGCTCGGCGGGACCGGCGCCGGGCTGGTGTACGCGACCTGCATCAACATGGTCGGCAAGTGGTACCCGGAAAAGCGCGGGGCCCGCACCGGTTTCGTGAACGGCGGCTTCGCCTACGGAGCGGTGCCGTTCATCTACCTGTTCAGCGCGTTCCTCGGCCATGAGAACGTGACGATCACGCTGGACGCCATCGGGCTGTACATGCTGCTCGTGGTCGGGATCTGCGGGTTCCTGTTCAAGGACCCGCCGAAGAACTGGTGGCCGGCCGAGGTCGACCCGATCGCATGGCTCAAGGGCAAGGCCGTCGGCAATGCCAAGGGCCTGGCCAAGAACCCGCCCGCGGTCAAGCAGTTCACGCCGATGGAGGCGATCCGGACCGGCATGCTCCCGCTGATGTGGGTGTGCCTGGTGGTGATCGGCGGCGTCTCGCTGTTCGGCATCAACTTCCAGGTGGACTTCGCCAAGGAGAGCAATTTCGGCGCGTTCGTGGCCGCTTCTTCGGCCGGCATCCTGGCGGTGGTGAACGGCGTGGGGCGCGGCCTGGTCGGCTGGGCCTCGGACCGGATCGGCCGCAAGGCCACCCTGTTCTGGGTGCTGGTGATCGCGGCCGTGGCGCAGTTCGGCGTGATGTGGTCGGGCAACGCGCACAGCCTGTTCTGGTTCATGGTGTTCGCGGTGCTGACCGGTTTCGGCAGCGGCGCGTTCTACCCGCTGTTCGCCGCGCTCGTGCCGGACTACTTCGGCGAGAACCACAACGCGACGAACTACGGCCTCGTCTACAGCGCCAAGCTGATCGGCGGGGTCGGCGGCGGTGGCCTGGCCGCGGGCGTGATCACCGCCTGGGGCTACACCGGCGCGTACATCCTCGCGGGCTGCATCGCCTTGCTGTCCGCGCTGCTGACCCTGTTCCTCAAGCAGCCCGGCCGGCGTTCCGGCCCGGGTGCGACGGAGCAGGTCACCTCGCCGGACGTGGCCGCCCAGGCCACGCCGGCCAGCGGGAGTGCCGGCAGCTGACGCTTGCCGGGACTCTCGGGTAAAGGGCCCAGGAGCAGAGGGGGCGGCTGACGCCCGCCCCCTCTACTCCTGGGTTGCTTCGGGCCGCTCGTGGAACGCCTGCCGGGTGCGCTCGGTGTGCTGGGCCATGATCTTCTCCGCGGTGGCGGTGTCCTTGGCGGCGATCGCCTCGATCAGCTCGGCGTGCTCGTGCCAGGAGTCGTGGGCCCGCGGCCGGGCGATGGGCGTGTAGTACCAGCGGACGCGGCGGTCGACGAGCGCGATCAGCTCGGCGAGCACCGCGTTGCCGGTCAGCTCGGTGATGTAGGAGTGCAGTTCGGCGTTCGCGGTGACGAGCCCTTCACTGTCGTCCGCTTCCAGCGCCGCCACCCCGGCGTTCTGCAGCTCCCACAGCCGCGCCACGTGTTCCTCGGTGGCGGTCGAGGCGGCGAGCCGGGCGGAGTGGGTCTCCAGCACGGCGCGGACGCCGAGCAGCTGGTCGGCCTCCTCGTCGGTGGGCATGTGCACGAAGGCGCCCTGCGCGGGCCGCAGGTCCACCCAGCCTTCGCTCTGAAGTCGTTGCAGCGCCTCGCGAACGGGCTGCCGGCTGACCCCGAGGTACTCGGCGAGGTCGGCTTCCACGAGATGCTGACCGGGCTCCAGCGTCCGGTTGATGATCAGCTCCGCCAGCGCGTCGTACACGACCTGGCGCAGCGGCGCGGGCCGCTCGACGCGCTGGGGGGAGTTGCCGGACAGCGACCCCTTCGCCGTGCGCCGACCGGTGGGCCCGCGCTCGGGCAGGGGGGAAACGGTCTGGGACACAGGGCACCTCGGGGGTTTGGGCAGAAACGGTTCGGGAAATCTGCGTTCAGAATACAGCTTTTGGTATGCAAAATCCCAACCCTTCACTCTGTGGCCTGGATCTCACCCGAAGTGGATCAACGGCGCCGGCCGGAAATTACGCTGAGTGCCCGTTTGGTCCGGATCTGTTGGGCTGCCCGGGTGTCATCGGCGAACGTCATGACTGGCCTCTGGCCTCGGGGGAGGTTCTCGGGATACTGTATGCAATCGACGTTCGATCGAACGGGAGGCACATCATGCGGGTGGCTGTTCTGGGTGCCGGTGCGATCGGCGCGTACGTGGGCGCGGCGCTGCACCGCGGTGGCGCCGATGTCCATCTCGTCGCCAGGGGTCCGCACCTCGAAGCGATGCGCGAGCACGGGGTGCGGGTGCTGAGCCCGCGCGGCGACTTCACCGCGCACCCGCACGTGACCAACGATCCGGCCGAGGTCGGCCCGGTCGACTACGTTTTCCTGGGCCTGAAGGCACATTCCTACCCGGGCTGCGGGTCGCTGCTGGAGCCGCTGCTCGGTCCGGAGACCGCGCTGGTGGCCGCTCAGAACGGTATCCCGTGGTGGTATTTCCACGGCCTGGACGGGCATCCGCTCGCCGGGCGGCGGGTGGAGACTGTCGATCCGGGCGGGGCGACGAGCGCGGTGCTCGCCGTGGAGCGCGCCGTCGGCTGTGTCGTCTACTGCTCGACGGTGGTCGAGCAACCGGGCGTGATCCGGCACCTGGAGGGCACCCGCTTCTCCCTCGGCGAGCCGGCCGGCGGCCGGTCCGCGCGCTGCCTCGCACTGTCCGAGGCGATGGTCGCGGGCGGGCTGAAGGCGCCGGTGGAGCCGAATCTGCGCGACGACATCTGGGTCAAGCTGATGGGCAACGTCGCGTTCAACCCGCTCAGTGCGCTGACCCGGGCGACCATGGCGCAGATGTGCGAGCACGACAACACGCGCGCGCTCGTCGCCACCATGATGACCGAGACGCTCGAGATCGCGCGGGCGGCGGGCGCGGACCCCCAGGTCTCCGTGGCGAAGCGGATCGACGGCGCGTGGCGGGTCGGCCACCACAAAACCTCGATGCTGCAGGACTTGGAGGCGGGCAAGCCGCTGGAGATCGACGCGATCATCGGCGCGGTCGTCGAGCTGGCGGCGCTGACCGGCGTGCCCGCGCCCGCGCTGCGCCACGTGCACGCGGCGATCGGGCTGCTGAACCACACGGCCACCGCCGTCCCGGTCGGCTGAGCGGGACCGTGGCGCCGGTCCGGCTGACCTCGCCGCTGGTGCGGGACTCGGGCGTGCTGCGCCCGGCCACTTGGGACGAGGCGATCGACCGTGCCGCCGCGGCATTGCGGCACACCCTGAAGGCGAAGGATCTTGCCGTCGAACGCCTTGTGGTGCAGGACTTCCTGACTTCGTCGGCGCAGCTGGCCGATGTCGTGCTGCCCGCCTCGGCCTGGCGCGGGCTGCTGCCGGAGCTGGCGCGGCGGGCCGGGCCCGGCTGGTCACCGTCCACTGTGGATACCGCGCTGGCCGCTTTGCCCCACCCCTGACCGGAAAAGTCCGGTCCGCCACCGAACCGGAGGGTCGACGATGCCTGCTGCCGAAGAGATCGCACGCGTGATGGCCGGGGTCGTCGCCCCGGCCGCGGCCGGGGGTGACCGGCTGGCGCGCTTCCCCCGTGCGGCCGTCAATGCGCTGGGGCGTAAGGGAGTTCTGGGGATGACGGCGTCGCGCCGGCTGGGCGGCGGCGGGCACGGACTGGCGGAGGCCGCCCGGGTGGTGGAGCAGGTCGCCCGGGTCTGCGCCGGCACGGCCACCGTGCTGCGGGCGCACTTCGCCGCCGTCGCGGTGCTGGAGGCCCACGGCGACAGGGCCGTCCGCGCGGAGGTCGCCGCCGGACGGCACCTGAGCACGCTCGCGCTGTTCGATGCCGGGCCCGGCCGTCGGCTGCTTGCCCCCGAGGGCCCGTCGCACCGCCACGGCGGAGTGGTCGACCTCCACGGGCGCAAGGCATGGGTGGTTGCGGCGGGGGAGGCGGACAGCTACGTGTGGGCCGGCCGACCGGCCGCCGGCCGTGGTGCCGCGACGCTGTGGTTCGTGCCCGGCCACGCGCCGGGGCTGCTGGTGCCCGACCACGACGGCGGGATCGGCCTGCGCGCCAGCGCGGCGACCACGGTGCTGGCCGATCCCGTCCGGGTGCCGGAGACCAACACGCTCGGCGCGGACGGCGACGGCGCCGAGGTGGTGCTCGACCTGGCGCTGCCGTGGTTCCTCGGGCTCGGCGCGGCGGTCGCGCTCGGCCTGGCCGAGGGCGCGATCGCCGAGACCGCGGCACAACTCGCGGCGGGACGGTGCGGTTCTGGCGCCCCGCGTGCGGACCTGGCCCGGATGCGGCTTCGCGCGGACGCCGTGCGCGTGCTGCAGGACGACGCCTTCGCCACCTTCAGCTGGGACCCCGCGCACGCGCTGCCGAAGCTGTTCCACCTGTGCCTCGCCTCCGCCGAAGCCGTGACCGCGGTAACCGAGCAGGCGATGAAGCTCTGCGAGGGCGCGGCGTTCAGCGGCGACGGCGGCATCGAGCGCCGCTTCCGGGACGCGCGGGCCAGCTGCGCGCTGGAGCCGGCCGTGGACACCGTCGTCGGCCTCGCGGCGCGGATGACCGCGGACTTCGCCGCCACGGCCGGGATCGGAGAACTCGACCCGGCCCGTTGACCGCGGCCAGCCTGGCCAGCTATTCTCGATATACGGAAGGAACCTTCCACGATACGAAATTAACGGCTGTCGGGTTCTTCGGGCCGACGGTCGGAGGCTGTGAGGTATATCGATGACTGGTCCTGCCGGTGGGCGGCATTCGCTGCCCTACACCGCCAACCTGTCGATCCTGTTCACCGAGCTCCCGCTGCTCGAGCGTGCACCGGCCGCCCGGGCAGCGGGCTTCACCGCGGTGGAGTTCTGGTGGCCGTTCGACGCCGCCGACCCGCGGCCGGTGGAGGTGGAGCGGTTCGTCCGCTCGATCGAGCAGGCCGGCGTCCAGCTGACCGGGCTGAACTTCTTCGCCGGCGACATGGCCGCCGGCGAGCGCGGGCTGGTGTCGTGGGTCGGGCGCGAGGCGGAGTTCGCGGTGAGCCTGACCATCGCGCTCGGCATCGCCGAACGGCTGGGCTGCCGCAGCTTCAACGCGCTGTACGGCAACCGGATCGAGGGCGTGGAACCGTCCGAACAGGACGAACTGGCGCTGGTACAGCTGGGCACCGCAGCCGAGGCCGCGGCCGGGATCGGCGCGCAGCTGGTGCTGGAGCCGCTGTCCGGGATGCCGAGCCACCCGCTGAAGACGGCCGCGGACGCCGTGGCGGTGCTGGACAAACTGGGCCGGGACAACGTCCGGCTGCTGGTGGACCTCTACCACCTCGCGGTCAACGGCGACGACCTCGACGCCGTGATCGCCGATTACACCCCGCGCACCGGGCACGTGCAGATCGCGGACGCGCCGGGCCGGCACCAGCCGGGCACGGGGGAGCTGGACCTCGAGGGCTACTTGGAAAAGCTCCAGGCGGCGGGCTACGACGGGCACGTGGGGATCGAGTACAAACCGGACGGTCCCACCGTCGAGTCGCTGTCCTGGCTGCCGGTTGAACGAAGGGGAAACTGATGGGCAAGCTCGGATTCATCGGCCTGGGCGTGATGGGCACGCCGATGGCCGCGCACCTGGCCGCCGCCGGGCATGAGGTGAGCGGCTTCGACCTCAACGCCGACGCGCGGGCCAAGCTGGAGGCCGCGGGCGGGCGCGCTGCCGCCGACGTGGCGGACGCGGTGGCCGGGGCCGAAGTGGTGATCACCATGCTGCCGGACCACCCGCAGGTCGAGCAGGTCGTGCTCGCTCCGGGCGGGGTCCTGGACGCGGTCGCGCCGGGCACGCTGCTGGCCGACATGAGCACCATCCGCCCGGAGACCTCCATCGCGGTCGCCGAAGCCGGTGCGGCGAAAGGGATCCGGGTGCTGGACGCGCCCGTGTCCGGCGGGCAGGCCGGGGCCGAGCAGGCCGCGCTGTCCATCATGGTCGGTGGCGAGGCGGCCGACTTCGCCGTCGCCCGGCCGTTGTTCGAGGTGCTCGGCAAGACGATCGTGCACGTCGGCCCGCACGGCGCGGGCCAGGTGGTGAAGGCGGCGAACCAGCTCGTCGTCGGCGGGATCTACGGGCTGGTGGCCGAGGCGATCGTGCTGCTGGAGGCGTCCGGGGTGGACGCGGGCACCGGGCTCGACGTGCTCGCCGGCGGGCTGGCCGGCAGCCGGATCCTGGAGCTGAAGCGGAAGTCGATGGTCGCGCGCGAGTTCAAGCCGGGCTTCCGGATCGACCTGCACCACAAGGACATGGGCATCGCGCTCGCCGCCGCACGGCAGGCCGACGTCGCGCTGCCGCTCACCGGGCTGGTCGCCCAGCTCGTCGCCGCCGGGCGGTCCATGGGCTTCGGCTCGCTGGACCACTCGGCGCTGCTGAAGGTCGTCGAAGAGCTGTCCGGCCGCTCGTCACAGGAGGTTTGATCATGGCAAGAATCCCCGCGATGGACGCGGTTGTCGACGTGCTCGTCGACGAGGGGGTGGACGTCGCCTTCGGCTGCCCGGGCGCGGCGATCCTCCCGCTGTACCAGGCGATGCAGGGCCGGGGCATCGAGCACCTCGTGGTCCGCCACGAGGAGGGTGCCACACACATGGCCGACGGCTGGTCGCGCACCACCGGCAAGGTGGGCGTCGCGATCGGCACCTCGGGACCGGCCGGCACGAACATGATCACCGGCCTCTACACCGCGCACGCCGACTCGATCCCGATCCTGTGCATCACCGGGCAGGCGGCGTCGTCGAAGCTGCACCAGGAGGCGTTCCAGGCCGTCGACATCGTCGAGATCGCCAAGCCGGTCACCAAGTGGGCGGTGCAGGTGAAGGAGGCGGCGCAGCTGCCGTGGATCTTCCGGGAGGCGTTCCGCGTCGCGCGGTCCGGCCGGCCCGGCCCGGTGCTGATCGACCTGCCCATCGACGTCCAGAAGCAGCTGATCGAGTGGGACTCCGGCATCGACTCGGCGCTGCCGGTCAACCCGGTGCTGCCCTCGCCGGCCCGTGTCGAGCGGGCGCTGGAGATGCTGCTCGCCGCCGAGCGCCCGCTGATCCTCGCCGGCGGCGGCGTGGTGCTGGGCGAGGCGAGCCCGCAGCTGCGCGCGGTGGCCGAACGGCTCGGCGTCCCGGTGGGCGTCACGCTCATGGGCAAGGGCAGTTTTCCCGAAGACCACGAGCTGTTCGCGGGCATGGCGGGCATCCAGACGTCGCAGCGCTGGGCCAATGCCGCGTTCCTGGAGTCCGACCTGGTGCTCGCGCTCGGCGCCCGCTTCGGCGACCGGCACACCGGCGAGCTGTCGGTGTACCGCGGTGAGCGGAAGTTCATCCACGTCGACATCGAGCCGACTCAGCTGGGCAAGGTGTTCGGCCCGGACCTCGGCGTCGTCTCCGACACCGGCGCGTTCCTCGACGCCCTGCTGTCCGCTTTGGACGGTCGCTCGGCCGGGGTCCGGGACCGCGCGTGGGTTTCGCGCATCGGCGAGCTGAAGGCCGAGCTGCCGCGCCGGGAGGACTTCGACAGCACGCCGATCAAGGCGCCGCGGGTGTTCAAGGAGATCAACGAGTACTACGGCCCGGACACCTACTTCGTCACCGCGATCGGGCTGTACCAGATCTGGTCCGGCCAGTTCCAGCGCGCGCACCTGCCGCGGCACTACCAGGTCTGCGGCCAGGCCGGCCCGCTCGGCTGGGAGATCCCGGCCGCGATCGGCGTCAAGAAGGCCCGCCCGGACGCCGAGGTGGTCGGCGTGGTCGGCGACTACTCGTTCCAGTTCCTGGTGGAGGAGCTGGCCGTGGCCGCGCAGTACGACGTCGGCTTCGTGCTGATCATGCTCAACAACGAGTACCTGGGCCTGATCCGCCAGGCCGAGACCGGCTACGAGATGAACTTCCAGGTCGACATCCACTACGACGACTTCGGGGCGGACAACGTCAAGATCATGGAGGCGTACGGCTGCTCCGGCACCCGCGTGGTGGACCCGGACGGGATCCGCTCGTCGCTGGAGTGGGCCCGCAAGGAGGTCGACCGGACGCACCGCCCGGTGCTCGTCGAGATCATGATCGGCCGCGAGGACAACGCGGCGATGGGCGCGGCGCTGGACGCGGTGAAGGAGTTCGAAAGCGCCTGAGCCTGGCTTTCGTGGCGTGGCGCGGCGGATTTCCGTCGCGCCACGCCGTTACGAGATGGCCGCCAGCAGTCCGAAGTAGACGGCGCCGCCGACCACCGCGCCAAGCAGGGCGCCGCTCACGACCTGCGCGGCGGTGTGGGCGGCCAGCTCGACCCGCGACCAGCACACCCAGACCAGGAACGGGACCAGCAGGAGCAGCCACGGCCCGCAGACCCAGATGAGCATGACCGTCGCCCCGGCCGCGACCACGGCGTGGATCGAGATCTTGAACTTCAGCGCCGAGGTGATCGCCAGCGCCACGACCAGGCAGGCCAGCTCGGCGGCAGTGAGCGCCACCATTTCGTGCGGCGCGCCGCCGGCGATCAGGATGACGAAACCCGCGGCCAGCGAGGCGAAGCAGAGCGCCAGCGGCACCAGCCGCCCCGCCCGGTTCGCGACATGGTGCCCGTCCCACTTCCCGCGCCGGGCCCCGCGCACGATGACGGCCATCGGGATCAGCGACCCGGTCACGCCCACCACGAGGCCCCACAGCAACGCCGCCCCGGCCCGGTGCCCGGTCACCTGCCACGCGACCACCAACGGCAGCCCGAGCGCCCACACCCACGGTGCGAGCACCTCGGTCGCGACCCGCGCGAACAGCTGTCGCCCTCCGCGGTTCTGGGACCCTCCGCGGCTTTTGGACACTGTGGAGGACATCGGGTGCGGGTCTCCTCGGCTCGGTCACCCGTCGGCAGCGAGGTGCTGCGGTGACCGGGGTGCTGCGGGTCCTGCTCGGACGCAGCGGATGTTACCGAGGTGCGGGTGAGGCCGGAGCGTTGCCGGTGGTGCCCGTGCGTTGCGGGTGTTGCGACCACTGCCGCCGGAGGTCCGCCCGGATGAGCCACCACTGGAGCAGGCGCAGCACCAGCGCGAACAGCACACACAGGCCCACCAGCAGCAATGACCAGCCGAAGTCACTCATCCACAGCTTTCTTCCGTCAGGGACGAGGGCCAGCCTGCCGACACGCGCGGGCCGGCGCGCGTGGCGCTCACGCTTCCTTGACAGCCGGGGCGGCGATGTTGACGTCTCCCGCCGGATGGGCGTGGATGAGCGCGCGGGTGAGCCGGGGGAGCGCGGTCGAAAGCCGGTGCTCGGCGGCGTGCGCGATGTCGTGCGCCTCCGCCAGCGATCGTGACGGGTCGACGCAGACCTGGGCCTCGGCGGCGAGCGAGTGCCCGACCCAGCGCAACCGCACCTCGTCCACCCCGACGACGCCCGGGGTGTCCGCCAGCGCGTGCTCGGCGTCGTCGACCAGGCGTGGGTCCACGGCGTCGAGCAGACGGCCGAACACCTCACGCGCGGCGCCGCGCAACACCACGACGATCGCCACGGTGATCAGCAGGCCGACCACCGGGTCCGCCCACGTCCAGCCGGCGAGCGCCCCGCCCGCGGCGAGCACGACAGCCAGGCTCGCGAAGCCGTCGGTCCGCGCGTGCAGCCCGTCCGCGACGAGCGCCGCCGACCCGATCCGCCGTCCGACCCGGATGCGGTAGCGGGCCAGCAGCTCGTTGCCCGCGAACCCGATCACGCCGGCGAGCGCCACCCAGCCCGCGCCCGTCATCGCGCGCGGGTGCACCAGGCGGTCGATGGCCTCCCAGCCGGCGAGTACCGCGGACCCGGCCATGACCAGCAGGATCACCAGCCCGGCGAGATCCTCCGCGCGGCCGAGGCCGTGCGTGAACCGGCGGGTCTCCTTCCGGCGCGCCAGCAGGAACGCGACCGCGAGCGGCGCGGCCGTCAGCGCGTCGGCGAAGTTGTGGAGCGTGTCGCCGAGCAGCGCGACGGAACCGGTGAAGGCCACGACGACCAGCTGCGCCGCCGCGGTCGCCAGCAGCACCGCGAACGACAGCCACAACGCCCGCATGCCGGCGCGGCTCGCCTCGAGCGCGTCGTCGACGAGGTCACCGGAGTCATGGCTGTGCGGCTTCAGCGCGTGGCGCAGCCGGGCCCATCGCGTTTCCGGCTGCCGTGGCCGTGCGCGTGTCCGTGTCCGTGGGTGGTCATACCGAAACGGTAGCAGAACGAATGAAGAGGTGTTCATGTGTAAAACGGTGTTCTAGGCTTTGGCTCATGGGACACGGGGTCGAGGGCCGGCGCAGCTCGGCGGAGCCGCTGGACGCGACGACCGCGGCGGCGGTCGCGACGACGTTGCAGGCGCTCGCCACCCCCAGCCGGCTGCTGATCCTGAGTTCGCTGCGCCGGCAGCCCTTGTCGGTCGGCGACTTGGCGGAGGCGGTCGGCATGGAGCAGTCCGCGGTGTCGCACCAGTTGCGGCTGCTGCGAAACCTCGGGCTCGTCGTCGGCACGCGTAACGGGCGCAGCGTCGTCTACAGCCTGTACGACAACCACGTCGCACAGCTGCTCGACGAAGCCGTGTACCACAGCGAGCACCTGCGGCTCGGTTACGCGGACCGGCCCGGAGCGACCGGCTAGCCCCAGCGTCCGGGAAGGCTGGTTGCGCGGCTGTCGGATGTAGCGGATGACGCTTTCCCTGCACTGAGCGCAGCTAAAGCGTCATCCGCAGTGAGCGCCGCACTGCCCGCCGGGTGGAAAACGGCTGCCCGCGGCGCAGCGAATGGCCCTTTGCCTGCGCTCAGCGCGGCGGAAGCGTCATTCACTGCGTGCGCTCCGCCTGGAGGGGGCGGCGGAACGCACGCCGGGGCCAGGAGGCTCCGGCGGTTGGTCAGTCGAGGCAGAACTCGTTGCCCTCGATGTCCTGCATCACGATGCAGGACTCCTCTTCGCCGTCGGCCTCGAGTAGCTGGAAGCGTGTTGCGCCGAGCGCGACCAGTCGCGTGCACTCCGCCTCGAGCGTGGCCAGGCGTTCTGCACCCACGAGGCCGGTGCCGACCCGCACGTCGAGGTGCACCCGGTTCTTGACGACCTTGCCCTCGGGAACGCGCTGGAAGTAAAGCCGCGGGCCGACCCCGGTCGGGTCGGAGCAGACGAAGCCCGCACCCTGGCGCTCGGGCGGCAGCGACTGGTTGAAATCGTCCCAGGTGGCGAATCCCTCCGGAGCCGGCGGCACGACGTAGCCCAGCACCTCGCACCAGAAACGGGCGACGCGCTCGGGTTCCGCGCAGTCGAAGGTGACCTGGACCTGCCTGACCGATGCCATGGGGGCCACCATAGCGGCGGAGGTCGGACGGTTCGCGCGAATTTCGCAGAAGGGCGGAGGGGCTGTGGCGGGCGGCGGTGGTCCCGTCTTGGCCGGTGCGCGCGTGCTCGGGTCGCTCAGTGGGGAGGGCGTTCGCCGGGGCGGTACCGGGCCTTGATGTGGACGCGTTCGCCCTGGGGGCCGAGGATGCTGAGGAACTCCACCGCGCGTTGGTCGGCGTTGCCGAACCAGTGCGGGAGGTGGGTGTCGAATTCAGCGGCTTCCCCGTCTTTGAGGATGAAGTCCTGGTCGCCGAGCACGACGCGCAGCCGTCCGTTGAGGACGTACAGCCAGTGGTAACCCTCGTGCGATCGCGGCTCGGGTTCGCGGCCGTCGGTCAGGCCGGCCGGGACGATGTGCTTGAACGCCTGCAGCCCACCGGGATTACGCGTCAGCGGGATGACGGTCATGCCGTTGCGGGTCAGCGGCCGCGGCGGCACCCGGGGATCCGGCTCGGCCGGGGCGCCGACCAGCTCGTCGATCGGCACCTGGTAGGCCTTGGCCAAGGGCAGCAGCAGTTCCAGTCCCGGCTTGCGGTGCCCGGACTCCAGCCGGGACAGCGTGCTGATCGGAATCCCGGTGGTCTCCGACACCGCGGCCAGCGTGGCCCCGCGGCGACGGCGCAACCCGCGCAACCGGGGCCCGACCGCGGCCAGCGCGGCGTCGAGTTCGTCGCTCATACCGTCCACTGTGCCTTTTGCGTTTTCCGCAAAGAACTTTGCCCTCGCTGAGGGTCCGGGCGCACCTTGGCGGCAAGACAGCGGCCGGCGCCCGCACCGGCGGGCCGGGCACGAATGAGAGGCGGAAACCGATGGACACCCGACACTGGGACGAGATGTACCGCACCCGCGACCGGGTGTTCAGCGGCAACCCCAACGGAGTTCTCGTCGCCGAAGCCGCCGGCCTGCCACCGGGCCAAGCCCTCGACGTCGGCTGCGGCGAAGGCGCCGACGCCCTCTGGCTGGCCGGACGTGGCTGGCACGTCACCGCGGTCGACGTGTCCGAGACCGCCCTGCGCCGTGCG
The DNA here is from genome assembly GCA_036502365.1 of Amycolatopsis sp. Classification (GTDB taxonomy): domain Bacteria; phylum Actinomycetota; class Actinomycetes; order Mycobacteriales; family Pseudonocardiaceae; genus Amycolatopsis. Next base: position 18,953 of record DASXYS010000002.1, on the reverse strand, counting down.
GCTGTTGCCGCTGGTGCCATGGACGCCGCCGCAGCCACCGCTGTTGGCGCCATGGGCGCCGCCGGTGCCGCGGAACCTGGCGCTGGCGCCGCTGCCACAGGCGTCGGTGCCATGGAGGCTGCTGTCCACACCGCCACTGGTGGCACGGAAGCTGCCACCGCCACCGCAGCTGGCACCGCTGCCGCGGAAGGTGGGGCTGCCGCCAGCACCGCTGGTGCAACGGACACGGCTGCTGCCGCCAACACCGCCGGTGCCGCCGGGGACATCAGGCGCCGCGTGGCTTGGGTGCGGGCTGATCTTGGCGGGATGGCGCTGCCGGATCGGTCGTTCGATCTGGTGTCCGTCCAGTACTTTCCGCTCAGGTGTCAGCCCGGCGACGTGGTGTTGCGCAGCCTGCTGAACGCGGTCGCACCCGGCGGCACGCTGCTTTTCGCCACTCATGTCCGTACGGATCTGGCTCCTCGTCCCGAGGACGGCTTCGACCCCGCCGACTACTACCAGCCTGACACCATCGCCTCACTCCTTGAATCCACGCTTCTCGATTCCACCTGGACTGTTCTGGTCAACGAAACACGGCCTCGCGAGACACCGGCGCCGGCCGGGACTCACCACAGCCGCGACAGTTTCTTGCGGGCACAACGGCTGTCCTGACGCGATGTCCTGAGCCGGACTGTCCTTTGGGGACAGCAGGGTGCCGGGGTCAGAAAGGCGGCTCGCCACCCCCGGTGCCCGCGCCCGCGGTGGCCGGGGTGGTGGACCAACTGTCCGAGCCGTCGCCCGACGTGGATGCGGAAGTGGACCGGGCGACGCGGTTCACCGCAGCGGTGGCATAACGAAGGGACGGGCCGATCTCGTCCACCTGGAGTTCGACGACCGTGCGCTTCTCGCCCTCTTTCGTCTCGAACGAGCGCTGCACCAGGCGGCCCTGCACGATCACGCGGGTGCCGCGGGTCAGCGACTCGGCCGCGTTTTCCGCGGCCTGCCGCCACAGGCTGCAGCGTAGGAACAGTGCCTCGCCGTCCTTCCATTCGTTGGTCTGGCGGTCGAGGGCGCGCGGGGTCGACGCGACGGTGAAGCTCGCGACCGCGGCGCCGGTGGCGGTGAAACGCAGCTCCGGATCGGACGTGAGGTTCCCGACGACGGTGATGACGGTGTCTCCGGCCATGGCTCTTCTCCTGGGGTTCCGGGCGGCGCCCTCGGGGTGGACGGCCGCTCTCGGGGAAAGGAGACCATCCGGGTACGACAGTTTCGGACCGCCGGCCGTCACCCCTTCAGGTAGTCCACCGAAACAAGCCCCGAAACAAGCACCGAAACAGCCATCGAACAGTCGTTACCCCGATCTTGTTACCATCGGAAGCATGGCTACCTCGGACACGACCCGCGACCGGGTGCTTGCCGCCGCTGCCGAGTTGCTGGTCCGCGAAGGGCGCGAAGGCCTGTCGACGCGCGCGGTGAGCGCCGCGGCGGGGATCCAGCCGCCGACGCTCTACCGGCTGTTCGGGGACAAGGAGGGGCTGCTCGCGGCCGTCGCGGCCTACGGGTTCGAGCGTTTCCTGGAGAGCAAGCACGCGACCCCGCCGAGCGACGACCCGGTCGAAGACCTCCGCCGCGGCTGGGACCAGCACTGCGACTTCGGGCTCACCCAGCCCGAGTTCTACGTCCTGATGTACACCGATTCCCGGCCGGGCGAGGCCAGCCCGGCCCGGCGCGAAGGCATCGAGATCCTCCGGCGCAAGGTGGCCCGGGTCGCGGACGCCGGGCGGCTGCGGATGAGCGTCGAGCGCGCCGTGCGGCTCATCCACAGCACCGGCATGGGCGTGGTGCTGTCGCTGATCGCCACCCCGCCCGAGGAGCGTGACCTGGAGCTTTCCGCGATCGTGCGGGAGAACGTGCTCGGCCTGATCGTCTCGGCCGAGCCGCCGTCGCCGGACACGGGGCCGGCCGCGCGCGCCGTCGCCCTGCGCGCCTCGCTCGGTGAGGCGAAGGTGCTCAGCGACGCCGAGCGAGTCCTGATGGCGGAGTGGCTCGACCGCATCGCCGATGGGCCTGGAGTCTGAACCGTCCCGTTCCCGCCGTTCGGCTGTTGTCTCCCGGCCCGCGCACCGGCACCATGTCGGGGCCCGCCGTGAAGCCGAAGGGAACCGGATGAGGACGTGGACGAAGACCCGTGCGGTCGTGGTGACGGTGCTGGCCGCCTCGGCGCTGGTGGCGGCCCCGGCGACGGCCGCGAGCGGGCCCGCGACGGACTGCTGCGGCGGCCCGTCGTCGTGGACGACCGGTGACAAGTCCGCGCTCGGCACCGCCGCCGCGGGCCCCGCGAGCCCGGTCTGGTTCACCGTCGCGAACGGCGTCACCTCCGAAGTCTTCTACCCCCGTGCCGACGTGCCGAACATGCAGGACATGCAGTACGTCGTCACGGACGGCTCCTCCTTTGTGGACCTGGAGCGCGACGCGACGGATCACGTCGTCTCGATGCCCGACGAGAAGGCGCTCGAGTACACCGTCACCAACACCGCGAAGAGCGGCAAGTACCGGATCACCACGACCTACCTGACCGACCCGGCCCGCGCGACGCTCGTGACGCGCACACGCTTCCAATCGCTCGACGGCGGCAGCTACCGGCTCTTCCTGCTGGCCAACCCGTCGATGGCGGGTGGCGCCGCGAACGACACCGCTTCGTGGGACGGCACGGGGCTGGTCGCGAGCGGGACGGAGAACCTGTTCGGCAGCAGCACCACAGTCGTCTCCTCGATCCAGTCCTCACTGGGCTTTTCCGCGCACGACAACGGGTATTCCGGCGCCGCCAGCGACTGTCTCACGGATCTGCGCGCGGACAAGGCGCTGAGCAACCAGTTCGACTCCGTCTCCGGCCCCGGCAACGTCGTCCAGTGTGGACAGGTCCCGGTCGCGGCGGACACCACGTTCACCGTCGCGCTCGGGTACGGCGCCAGTGCGGCGGCCGCGAGCGGGGCGGCGAGTGGCTCGCTGTCGAGCGGGTTCGACAGCCTGGAAAGCGGCTACCGGTCGGGCTGGAATTCCTACGTCGGCGGCTTGAAACCGGCCCCGGCCAGCGTTTCCGGCGACACACAACGGCGCCGCGCGTACTACGTGGCCGCGATGGCGCTCCACGCCGCCGAGGACAAGACGCATCCCGGTGCGAACGTCGCGGGCCTGGCCACGCCTTGGGGCGACGTGGTGAACGGCGACGGCCTCAACGACGGTTACCACCGCGTCTGGGGCCGTGACCTGTACCAGCAGGCGACCGGACTGCTCGCCGCCGGCGACACCGCACAGCCCCGGCGGATGGCGGAGTTCCTGTGGAACTCGCAGTGGATCGGCTCGCCGACGGCGGGCGACGGCACGACCTACCCCGCGGGCGCGTTCCCGCGCTACAGCCCGGTCAGCGGCGTCGCCGGGGCGAGCGGCCAGCTGCTCGGCTGCTGCGAACAGCTGGACCAGGACTCCGACGCGATCGTGCTGGCCTGGCTGACCGGGCTCACCGACTCCGCGACGTACGCGAAGGTCAAGGTCACCGCCGAGCACATCCGGACCACCGGGCCGGCCACCACGGAACGGTGGGAGGAGCAGGCCGGCCGCTCACCGTCGTCGATTGCCGCGGAGATCGCCGGCCTGGTCGCGGCGGGCGCGATCGCGCGGGCCAACGGCGACACGGCCAGCGCGGCCACCTGGGAGTCCACAGCGGACTCCTGGCGCGGCTCGCTCGACTCCTGGACGGTCACCAGCACCGGCTACTGGGGCGCGCACAAGTACTACGAGCGGATCGACAAGGGCACCGACCCCGACGACAGCGGCCAGATCTGCTTCGACGAAGGCTGTTTCTACGAGCACGACGTCGTCGACTTCGGCTTCCTCGACCTGGTCCGGCTCGGCATCCGGCCGGCCGCCGACCCGACGATCGCCGCGTCCGTGCCGGCCACCGCGGCGGCCTCGGACAGCAACGCGCCGATGCAGGTCACGCTGCCGAACGGCGACGTCTACTTCCACCGCTACCCGCACGACAACTACGGCGAGAGCACCACGGCGTGCACCGGCTGGCCGGCGAACGGCCCGCAGCGCTTCGGACGGCTGTGGCCGGTGCTGTCGGGGGAGCGCGGCGAGTACGAGCTGGCCAACGGCCGGTCCGCGGCGGTCTACCTGAAGTCCATGGCCGACGCAGCGAACGACGGGTACTTCGTGCCCGAGCAGGTCTGGGACCGCTCCGACGCCGCCTGCTTCGGCCTCGGCCGCCCGACGGGCAGCGCCGCGCCGCTGATGTGGGCGGAGGGGCAGTACCTGCGGCTGGCGCAGAGCATCGACGCCGGGCACAACGTGGACACGCCGCAGGTGGTGAAGGACCGGTACGGCAACTGAGACACGCGGCTCGTGCCACTCAAGCCGAGTAGCACGAGCCGTGCAGTCGTCAGGCTGGCGCGCCGACGGCCGTGAAGGTGAGCGTGAAGCCCGCCTTCTGCGCGTGGAGCCGGTACTGCGGCAGCACCCCCGGGCCGCACGACGCCGTGCCGAGACCGTGCTGCGCGAGGTCGAGGTTGAGGTGCACCAGCTCGCCGGGCTCGAGGTCGACGGTGTGCCGGGCCGTGTCCAGCTCCTCGCTGGTCCACCGGCGGGCGCTGAAGTCGAACAGCGGCTCGCCGTCGATCCGGATCCCGGCGCCGTCCGCGGAAGTCAGCCGCAGCCACCGGGTGTCGGCGCGGTTGCCGTTCTCCTGCGGGTAGACGTACGGCGTCTGTAGCTCCTCGACGGTGCGCGCGAAGCGGCCGACGCGGGCGGCCTGGCGGCTGTCCGCGTACGCCTCGCCGGGGCCGGCGCCGAACCACTCGACGGCGCCGAACGAGCCCGGCACCGCCATCCGCAGCCCGAGCCGGGGCAGGGTGCACGGCCACTCGCCGTCCGGCTCCACCTCCACCCGCAACCGCAGCCGTCCGGCCTCCGCGGTCCAGTGGTAGCCGGCGAGCAGTCCGAAGCCGAGGCCGGGCGGGGCGACGCGGGTGCGCACCACCAGCTCGGAATCCCGCTGCTCGATCGCGGCCACGCGGTGCTGGAGCCGATGCATCCCGGCCGCGCGCCACCGGCTTTCCTCGGACGGCGACGAGCCGCGGTCGTTATCGGTCGGCGCGCGCCACAAGTCGAGCCTCGGCCCGTGGACGCGGTGACCGCCGAGCGTGGTGAGCAGGCCCGTCGCGGCGTCGAAGGTTCCCGCGCCGAGGCTCAGCTCCGCGCCGGAATGCTGCAGCGTCGCGCCGGCGGCCGCTGCGGCCGGCAGCGGCGCGGGGACGACCGGGAGCTGGCCCCACGCGACCACGTGACCGGCGGGCGCCCACGCCGTCGCGCCGGGCAGCGTGGCGCGGACGGTCAGCCAGCCCTCGCCCGTGACCTCGGGCAACGGCGGCAGCGGCACCTCGGCGCTCTGTCCCGGATGGACGGACGGCACGGCGAGTTCGCCGGAGGCCACGGGCACACCGTCCTCTTCGTACACCCACGAGAAGGAAAGATGTTCCAGGGAAACGAAGTCGTAGTGGTTCGCCACGCGGATCCCGCCGGTGGCCTCGGTGATCCGCACCGGCTCGAACACCTTCGCGAACTCCAGCAGCGCGGGTGACGGCGTGCGGTCCGGGTGCACGACGCCGTCGATCACGAAGTTGCCGTCGTGGATCTGCTCGCCGAAGTCGCCGCCGTACGCGAAATAGGAGCGGCCCTCGGCGTCGCGCCGGGCGAGGCCGTGGTCGATCCACTCCCAGACGAACCCGCCCTGGCAGCGCGGGTACCGCTCGAACAGCTCGCGGTACTCCAGCAGCCCGCCCGGGCCGTTGCCCATCGCGTGGGCGAATTCGCACAGCAGGAAGGGCATCGCGCGGCGGCGCTCGTTCGGGTCGTCCTGGCGCCCGATCCGGTCGACCTCCTCGTGGTCGGCGTACATCCGGCTGTACACGTCCACGTACTCGCACTCGAAGTCGCCCTCGTAGTGCACCGGCCGCGAGGGGTCGCGCTCGCGCGTCCATTGGGCCGCCGCCGCGAGGTTCCGCCCGGTGTGGGCCTCGTTGCCCAGCGACCACAGCACGATCGACGGGTGGTTCTTGTCCCGCTCCACGGTGCGGCGCATGCGGTCGAGATAGGCGTCCGCCCACTGGGGATCGTCGCTCGGGTTGCCCGCCCAGCCGAGGTCGCCGAACCCGTGGGTCTCGAGGTCGGACTCGTCGATCACCCACAGGCCGTGGCTGTCGCACAGTTCGAGGAAGTACGGGTCCGGCGGGTAGTGGCTGGTGCGCACGGCGTTGACGTTGTGGCGCTTCATCAGCTCGATGTCGGCGAGGGCGGATTCGCGGGGCAGCGCCCGGCCGTGCTCCGGGTGGTGCTCGTGCCGGTTGACGCCGCGGAACAGCACCGGCGCGCCGTTGACCTTGATCTGGCCGCCGGAGATCACCACGGTGCGGAACCCGATCCGCACCGGCACCCGCTCGGCGGCGGTGTGCACCTCTCCCGCGTACAGCCGCGGCGACTCGGCGCTCCACGGCTCGACCGGCAGCCGGACCGTCTCCCCGGCGGGCAGGTCTTCGACGCCCAGCTCCGGCACGCTCAGCAGCACCCCGTCGGCGGCGCTGACGGACAGCGTTCCCTCGCCGGTGAGGTGGTCGTAGCCGGCGTGCAGCTGGTAGTCGGCGACCCCGCCGGACGGCCGGGACAGCAGTGTCACGTCCCGGAAGATCCCGGACAGCCACCACATGTCCTGGTCTTCCAGGTAACTGCCCGCGGACCACTGGTGCACCCGCACCGCGAGCACGTTGCCGCGCGGGCGCAGCAGGTGCCCGACGGCGAACTCCGACGGCAGGCGGCTGCCCTTCGTGACGCCCAGCTCCTCGCCGTTGAGCCAGACGCGCCCGCACGAGTCGATGCCGTCGAAGCGCAGCACCGCGGGCTCGTCCGGCCAGTCTCCGGGCAGGTCGAAGGTGAGCCGGTGGTCGCCTGTCGGGTTGTCCGACGGGACCTCGGGCGGCTGGACCGGGAACGGGTAGTGCACGTTGGTGTAAGCCGGTTTCCCGTGTCCGTGCAGCTGCCAGTGGGCAGGCACCGGGAGCGTGTCCCAGGCCCGGTCGTCGAAGTCCTCGCCCGCCATCCCCTCCGGCGCGGCCGCGAGCGAGGGGGAGAGGTGGAACCGCCACGTCCCGTTCAGGCTCACCGCGCGCGCGTCCGAGGTGAACGCGGCGCGCGGCGCGAGCGAACCCCGCCCGGGTGCGGGGTCTTCGAAGTACGACGGCGACATGACTTCCTTCCAGTGCTGGGAGTTTCAGCCCTTGAGGGCGCCGGCGGCGATGTTGCGGATGAAGTGCCGGGCACCGAAGAGGAACACGATCACCAGCGGGACGATGGCGACGAGTGTGCCCGCCATGACCACGCTGTAGTCCTTGACGTACAACCCGTTCAGTTGCGAGAGGGCGACCTGCAGCGTCACGTGGTTGGAGTCGATCAGCACGACCAGCGGCCACAGGTAGTCGTTCCAGGCGTTGACGAAGGTGAAGATGCCGAGGAACGCCAGCGCGGGCCGCAGCACCGGCAGGCCGACCGACAGGTAGGTGCGGAAGAACCCGGCCCCGTCCATCCGCGCGGCCTCCAGCAACTCGTCCGGGATGGCGCCGCGGGCGTACTGGCGCATCCAGAAGATGCCGAACGCGTTGGCGGCGGCCGGGATGATCAGCGCCTTCAGATCGCCGACCCAGCCGAAGTGCGCCATCAGGTCGAACTGCGGGATCGCGGCCAGCTGCGTCGGCACGACGAACGTGGCCAGCAGGATGCCGAAAAGCACCGAGCTGCCGGGGAAGTCGTACTTGGCGAAGGTGAACGCGGCCAGTGAGTCGAAGAACAGCACCAGCAGCGTCGTCACCACCGCGACGATCAGGGTGTTGAGCAGCGAGCCGAAGAAGTCGATCTTCGCGAACACCTGGCCGATGTTGGCGAACAGGTGGCCGCCGAAGGTGAGCCGCGGCGGGGTGGCGTAGATGTCGGCCGTGGTGTTGGACGCCATCACGGCCAGCCAGTAGTAGGGGAACAGCGTGAGCAGCGCGCCGACGATGAGCGCCACGTACGTCACGACGCGTCCGCGAGTGGTGGTCATCGGACCGTCTCCTTGACCTGGCCGCGCGCGGGGCGCTGCACCAGCCGCCAGTTGAGGATCGAGAACAGCACGACCACCACGAAGATGCCCCACGCGATCGCAGCGCCGTAGCCGAAGTCGTTGTCCGCGAAGGCGGTGTTGTAGAAGTAGAGGACCATGGTCATGCCGGCGCCGTCCGGGCCGCCGCGGTTGCCGAGCAGCACCTGCGACTCGGTGAAGATCTGCATCCCGCTGATCGCCGACATCACCACGGAGAACAGCAGTACGGGGCGCAGCAGTGGCAGCGTGATGCGGAAGAACGTCTGCACCGGCCCGGCCCCGTCGATACGGGCGGCCTCGAACACGTCCGTCGGCAGCGCCTGCAGACCGGCCAGGAAGATGATCGCGTTGTAGCCGGTCCACCGCCAGATGATCATGATCGAGATCGCGCCGCGGATCGCCCACGGGTCGTTGAGCCACTGGACGTGGTCGATCCCGGCCAGGCCGAGCACCCAGTTGAGGATGCCGAAGTCGTGGGAGAAGATCGAGCCGAACACCAGCGACATGGCCACGATCGAGGTGACGTTCGGCAGGAAGTAGGCCACCCGCAGCACGCCCTTGAACCGCACCGAGGAGTTCAGCCCGAGCGCGATCAGCAGCGCCAGCACCGTCATCGGGACCGTCGACATGACCCAGATGACCAGGGTGTTGCCGATGGACTCCCAGAAGGTGGCGTCGCTCAGCAGGAACCGGAAGTTCTCCAGCCCGACGAACTTCATCGGCCCGACGCCGTCCCAGCGCTGCAGCGCGAGGTACAGCGAGTAGAGCACCGGGTAGATGCCGAAGACCGCGAACAGCAGGAAGAACGGCGCGATCGCGAGGTACTGCGGCAGATAGCGCCAGCGCTTCCGCTTGCTGACGGGCGCGTGGCGCGCCGGCGCGTCGGCCGGCGCCGCGCCCGGGGCGGGGAGGATCGCGGTCACGAGAGCACCCCCTGACGGCGCAGCAGCCGTTCGACCGAGGCGCGCGCGTCGTTCCACGCCTGCTCCGGATCCTTGCCGGCACTCTCCACAGTGGTCAGTGCGTCGGTGTAGGTGTCGCTGATCGTGATGTCCCAGGGACTGAAGTAGACGGACTGCACCTCACGGGCGGTCTTCGAGAACACGTCCATGGTCACCTGGCCGCCGAAGAACGGCTCCGGCGCGAGCAGCCGCGGGTCGGTGTAGACGGACGGGCTGGGCGGGAACAGGCCCAGCTCCAGGTAGTTCTGCGGCTGGTTCGCGGGGGACTGCAGCCACTTCACGATCTCGAACGCCGCGTGCGGGTCGGGGCAGTACTTCGTGATCGCCAGGAACGAGCCGCCCTGGTTGCCCGCGCCGCCGGGGGCGCGGCAGACCCGCCACTTGCCGGACGTCCCGGGCGCGGACTGCTTCAGCTCGCCGGAAATCCACGAAGCGTTGACGAAGCTCAGCTCCTTGCCGCTGTTCCAGGCGGCGTGCCGGTCGATGGACTCGCCGTTCTGGCTCTGCGAGCCCGCATAACCCGCGGTGAGGCCCAGCCGGAACGCCTTGACCGCGCGGTCCCACGCCCGGCGCACCTGCGACTGGTCGTCGAGATAGTGGTTGGCGCGGTCGAAGTACTTGCGCGGCTCCTGGGCCAGCGAATAGGTGAACACGGTCTTGGTGTCGGTGATCAGGTAGCGGCCGGGCAGCTTCTTCTGCGCCCGCACCCCGAAGTCGAAGTAGTCGTCCCAGGTGGGCACCGCGGCCGCGAGGTCTTCGGGCTCGCTCGGCAGGCCGGCCTGGGCGAACAGGTCGTGCCGGTAGTACAGCGCGGCCGGGCCGACGTCGATCGGGAAGCCGAGCTGGAACCCGTCCGGGCTCGCGCCGGCCTGCCACTTCCACGGCAGGTACTCGGGTTTCGCCTCCGCCGCGCCGAGGGTGTTGAGGTCGACGAAGTGGTCGGTGTCGGCGAAGTAGGTCGCGATGTCGTCGCCGAGCATGGTGATGTCCGGCAGGTAGGCCTCGCCGGCCAGCGCGGCGAGCAGCCGCTGCTTCAGCTCGCCGCTGACCTGTGACGGCGTCAGCTTGTCGGCGGCGAACCGCCGTACGGCCTCGCCGAGCACCTGCTCGGACAGGCCGTTCGAGGTGTACCAGAGCGTGATCCGCCCCGGGTTCGCGGTAGTGGGACTGGTGCAGGCGGCGGCCCCGAACGCCGCGGCGCCGAGGGCGGCCGCGCCGGTCAGGAACCTTCGTCGAGTCAACGTCATCGGGGACCCTCCGGACAGGTCCGTGAACGCTCCCGTGAACGTTCACGAATTGCCCGGAAGCATGCTTGACCTGGCCTGGGCGTGTCAAGAACCGGCTCGGGCCGCGGCCTCGGCGGACGGCGGGATTCAGGCGGATTCGCGCAGCAGCAGCCGGGCGCGGACGACGAGCTCGCCGGCCGTCAGCGGGGTGACGCCGGTGAGCAGGCGGGCGGCCTGCTCGATCGCCAGCGCGCCGACGGCGCGGGTGTCGAGGGCGACGCTGCTCAGCGCGGGGTGCACGAGGGTGCCGAGTTCGAGGCCGTCGAAGCCGATCACCGCGAGGTCGGCGGGCACGGCGCGGCCGAGCCGGCGGGCCGCGCGCAGGGCGCCGATGGCGATGATGTCGTTGAAGGTGAACACCGCGGTGAGGTCCGGGTGCGCCCGCAGCAGCGCTTCGAGCGCTTCCGCGCCGCCGTCGACGGACTGGGCGGCGCCTGCGACGGCAGCGGCGTCGAGGCCGTGCGCGGCCATCGCGGTGGCGAACCAGTCGAGGCGGATGCTGGGCTCGGCGCGCCCGGCGTGGTCGAGCATCCCGATCCGCCGGTGGCCCGCAGCGACGAGGTGCGAGATCGCTTCGGCGACGCCCTCGGAACCGTCGATGCGGATGGAGCTGAACCGCGGCGTGTGGTGCTCGCGCCCGATCAGCACGACGGGGATGCCGCGCGTGAAGCGGTCCAGTTCGTCTTCTGGCTGGCTGAAATAGCCGACGACGGCGTCCACCTGGGACGCGATCACCTGCAACGTGCCGAGTTCCTCGTCGGCGCTGTCGGCGGTGTCGTAGACGACGACGTGCCAGCCCCGCGCCCTCGCGGCTTCGAGCGCGGCTGCGGCGACCTCGGTGAAGAACGGGTTGCGCAGGTCGGGGATGACCAGGCCGATCGTGGTGGTGTCCTGCCGCACCAGCCCGCGGGCGAAGCGGCTCGGCCGGTAGCCCAGCTCGCGGGCGGCGTCGAGCACCCGTTGTTTGGTGGCGCCGTCGATCTCGGCCTTGTCGTTGAGCGCGCGGGAAACGGTCTGCCGGGAGACGCCGGCGCTGCGCGCGACGTCGTGGATCGTCACCCGCCGGGACGCCTCCGAGGGCTCCACAGCCGCCACCGTCAACCTCCCGACTACCGCGCCCGGCGCGGGCGCGCGGGCCGATCCGAGTATGCCCGCACCGGGCCCGCCGGGCCGGAAACCGCTCCGGCCCGGCGGGTAGCCCGGCGTTCGGTCAGATCTCGACGTCGGCGTCGGCCGGGCGACGGCGCGAAACGAACCGCCAGCCCAGCACGAGCACGACCACGAGCACCGGGATCGAGTAGAACGCGATCTTCTCGGCGCCGTCGGAGAAGGCCATCAGCACGACCACGAGCACGAGGAACGCGAGCGTGGCCCAGCCGGTGTAGGGCGCGCCGGGCATCCGGTAGCTCGGCCGTTCCAGCTCGCCGCGCAGCGCGGCCTCGCGCATCCGCATCTGCGAGTAGATCAGCGTCGCCCAGGTTGCCACCACGCCCAGCGAGGCGACCGCGATGGCGATGTCGAACGCTTCCGACGGGACGATGTAGTTCAGCACCACACCGAGCACGTAGGCGATGGAGGTGAACAGGATGCCGCCGTAGGGCACGTGGCGGCTGTTCATCTTGCCGACGAACTTCGGCGCCTCGCCCTCGTCCGCCAGCGCCCGCAGGATCCGGCCGGTGGAGTACAGGCCGGAGTTGCACGAGGACAGCGCGGCGGTCAGCACCACGGCGTTCATCACGTCGCCGATGCCGCCGATGCCCAGGCGCGAGAAGACGGTGACGAACGGGCTCTCGTCGCCGTTGTAGAACGGCCAGGGCAGCAGCATCGCGAGCATCAGCACCGAGCCGACGTAGAACACGCCGATCCGCCACACCACGCTGTTGATGGCCTTCGGCAGCACCTTGCGGGCGTCCTTGGTCTCGCCGGCGGCGATGCCGACGACCTCGATCGCGGAGTACGCGAAGATCACGGCCTGCAGCGTCATCAGCGCGATGCCGATGCCGGCCGGGAAGAATCCGCCGTGGTCGGTCAGGTTGTGCACGCCGGCGGTGGTGCCGCCGATGTTCGCGCCGGTGAGCACCAGCCCGACGGCGGTGACCAGGAAGACCACGATGGCGAGCACCTTCACCACGGAGAACCAGAACTCCAGCTCGCCGAACAGCTTGACGCTCAACAGGTTGACCGCCAGCAGCACGCCCAGCGCGACCAGCGCGGTGATCCACTGCGGCAGGTCGGGCAGCCACTTGTGCACGTAGATCGCGACCGCGGTGATCTCCGCGATCCCGGTCATCGCCCAGTTCAGCCAGTACATCCAGCCGGAGACGAAGCCGGCCCACGGCCCGATGAACTTGCGGGCGTAGACGACGAAGCTGCCCGACGTCGGCTGGTGCATCACCAGCTCGCCGAGTGCCCGCATGACGAAGTACGCGGCGATGCCGCAGATCGCGTACGAAAAGACCAGCGACGGCCCCACCGTGTGGAGCTTGCCGCCCGCGCCGAGGAACAGCCCGACGCCGATCGCGCCGCCGATCGCGATCATCTGCACTTGGCGTTTGCCGAGTGCTTTGGTGTAGTTGTCACCCTTCTCGGTGACCACTGTGGAATCCATGGTTGCGGGACGCTAGCGGTCAAGGGGCCGGTGACCAAGCACACCAAGGAAGACTTAAGGTGTGCGTCAGATCACGTCAGTGGAACTGCTCGAATTCGGTTCCCCGATTTGACAAACCGGTGCCCGATCCGGTCGAGATGATCTTGGTGCGTTCAGGAACACTTCGGTGCCCGTGCGGACAGAATGCCGGGCGCGGGCCGGAGCCGCCGGTTAGTTTCGCGGTATGACCGCCGAACTGCCGGCCTCGCAGCTGTCCTCGTCCATTGTGGACGAGATCGAACAGCTGAGGGGCGCCTTCCCGGGTTATCGCCGGGCTCACGCGCGCGGCGTCTGCCACGACGCCACGTTCGTGCCGTCCGGCGACCGTCTGGCCGGCCGCGCAGGTCTTCGATCCACCCAGCTGACACCGGGCACCGAGCTGTCCGACGACCCGGTGCCGGCCGCCCGCAGCGCGATCTGCGCGGTGTCCTACGGCCGGCGCAGCCACGGCCGCTGAGTTGCCCAAGCAGGGCCGTCTCAGCGCAGGTGGTTGTAGACCGTCGCGCGGGAGATGCCGAGCAGGCCGGTGAGCGTGGCGACCGCGTGCTTGACCTCGAGGTGGCCGCCGGACTTCAGCTCGCGCACGAGTTCCCGCTTCGCCGCGGCGGGCAGGCTGCGCGGGGTGTGGCCGCGCGCGGTCGCGAATGCTTCGGCGGCGGCGCGCAGGTCGCCGGCGGTGCGGGCGCGCAGCGTTTCCTCGACGGGCAGGTCCTGGTCGTCGGTCCGGGCCAGCGCGGCCAGGCCGGCCGAGACGGTGGTCAGCAGCGACACGTCGAGGTTCAGGCACAGCGCGGCGATGTATTCCCCTTCACGGTTGCGGATCCCGATCGACGTGCTCTTCGCGGGACGGCCGTCGGGCAGCCGGTTGGGGTAGTTCTGCAGCACGTCGGGGAAGCCCGGGTCCTGGATGCGGGCCAGGCCCAACTCCGTCGCGGGGTCGCCGGCCGACCGGCCGGACAGCCCGCCCTCGATCACGCGCACGGCGTGCGCCGGGTCGCGCAGGTCGTGCAGCACCGCCTCGCACAAACCGGGGAACATCCGCCCGACGGCGACCGCGATCTTCTCCGCCTCGCGTAACAGGAGTTCGTCTTCGGTCACAGGAGCCCGCCGATCGTCGTCGCGGCCTTGAGGCCGGAGCCGGTGAGGATGACGACGGTCGTCTCGCCGGGCGCGATGACCCCGCGGGCGCGGAACTCCGAGACCGCGGCGGCGGCCGTGGCGCTGGTCGGCTCCGCGTAGAGGCCGATGGCGGCGAGCCCGCGCGTGGCGGCGGCGATCTCGTCCTCGCCGATCGCGACGGTGGCGCCGCCGGATCGCCGGATCGCGGCGAGTACCTCGGGCAGCCGCACGGGCTCGCGGATCGCGGTGCCCTCGGCGATCGTCGGCGCGAACGGCCGGGGCCGGGTGCCGTGGAAGGCCGCGTCGATCGGCCCGCAGCCGGCCGGCTGGGCGACGAGCAGCCGCGGCCGTTTCGCGATGGCGCCGGCGGCGAGCAGTTCACCGAAGCCGAGGTCGCAGCCGAGCACGATGCTGCCCGCGCCGGCCACCGTGACGACGTTGTCCGGCGCGGTGAAGCCGAGGTCCTCCCACAGCTCGTACGCGAGAGTTTTGGTGCCCTGCAAGAAGAACGGGTGCCAGTTGTGGCTCGCGTACGTGGTCTCGCCGGACCGGCGCAGCGCCTCGGCCGCGGTGTCGTCGCGGGTGCCCGGGACGAGCTCGACCTTCGCGCCGTACGCGCGGCTTTGCAGCACCTTCGCGGGCGAGGTCGCTTCCGGCGCGAGGATGGTCGCCGCGATCCCGGCCGCGGCGGCGTACGCGGAAACCGACGAGCCGCCGTTGCCGGAGCTGTCCTCCAGTACCGCGGTCACCCCGGCCTCCGCGAGGACGGACAGCATCACGCTGCTTCCCCGGTCCTTGAAGCTCCCGGTGGGGCTGAACCATTCGAGCTTGAACCGGGTGTCGTGCCCACGCCACGGCAGCTCGACCAGGGGAGTGCAGCCCTCGCCGAGCGAGACCGGGCGCCGGATGCCGCCGGGGAGCGCCGCGCGGTAGCGCCACAGTGACCTCGTGGTGGCCTCGACGTCCGCGCGCGTGATCCCGGGCAGCGGCTCGACGCTCAGTGGCGCCCCGTCGTCGCCCCGCCAGCGCAGCGGGTCGAGCGGGTAGCGGCGATCGGAGCGCGCGTCGACGTAGTCCACGGTTGGACAGTCTGTGTAGATATGGACCGAATGTCAAACCTCGGCCGGTGACCCGGCGGGCCGCGGGTCACCGGAACGAGTGGCTATCCACAGTGGACACCGGGCAATACGGTGGACGCGAGCGCGAGGAGGGCTGCATGACCGCGACCGCTGAGGTCACAGAAGAGCCGGTGTCGGCGGGAGCCGGGATGTCACGGCGGAAGATCAACGCGGTGTTCGCGGCGGTGCTGCTGGGCATGCTGCTCGCAGCACTGGATCAGACCATCGTGGGCACCGCGCTGCCGACCATCGTCGGGGACCTCGGCGGGGCCGGGCACCTGTCGTGGGTGGTCACCGCCTACCTGCTGGCCGAGACGATCATGACGGTGGTCATCGGCAAGCTGGGCGACCTGTTCGGGCGCAAGCTGATGTTCCAGCTGTCCGTGCTGATCTTCGGTGTCGGGTCGTTCTTCTGCGGGTTCGCCGACAGCATGACCTGGCTGATCATCTGGCGGGCGGTGCAGGGCCTCGGCGGCGGCGGGCTGATGGTCACCTCGACCGCACTGATCGCCGACGTCGTGCCGCTGCGCGAGCGCGGCAAGTACCAGGGCGCGCTCGGCTCCGTCTTCGGCGTGGTCACCGTCGCCGGGCCGATGCTGGGCGGCTTCTTCGTCGACCACCTGTCCTGGCGGTGGGCGTTCTACGTCAACATCCCGCTGGTCGTGGTGGTGCTGGTGGTCGCGACGGCGGTGATGCCGAACGCGCGCGCCGTGGTCAAACCGGTGATCGACTACCTCGGCATCCTGCTGATCGGCCTGGCCGCGACCGGGCTGACACTGGTCACCAGCTGGGGCGGCACCACGTACCCGTGGGGCTCGGTGACGATCATCGGCATGGCCATCGGCTCGCTGGTGCTGCTGGGGCTGTTCGTACTCGTGGAGCTACGGGCGAAGGAACCCATGCTGCCGATGCGGCTGTTCCGGAACCCGGTGTTCACCGTCGGCGGGATCATGAGCTTCGTCGTCGGCTTCGCCATGCTGGGCGCGTTGTCCTATCTGCCCACGTACATGCAGTACGTCCAGGGCGTGTCGGCCACCACGTCCGGCGTGCGGCTGCTGCCGATGGTGCTCGCCCTGCTGTTCGCCTCGATCCTGTCCGGCAACCTGGTGAGCAAGACCGGGCGCTACAAGATCTTCCCGATGCTGGGCGCCATCGGCATGACCGCCGGGCTCTACCTGCTCTCGCGCCTCGGCCCGCACACCGGCTTCTGGGAATCGGCGCTGTACATGGCCGTGCTGGGGCTGGGGATCGGCCTCGGCATGCAGGTGCTGACCATCGCCGTGCAGAACACGGTGGACTACCGCGACCTGGGCGTCGCCACGTCCGGCGTGACCTTCCTGCGGTCCATCGGCAGCTCGTTCGGCGCCGCGATCTTCGGCACGGTGTATGCGAACCAGCTCGCGCCGAATATCGCGAAGGCGGTCGCCGAGCACCCGCTGCCACCCGGGGTCGACCCGCGCGCGCTGCAGGTGCCCCAGGCGCTGCACCAGCTGCCGGCCAGCGTGTCGGAGCCGGTGATCGAGGCGTACAGCCAGTCGCTCCACGTCGTGTTCCTCTCCGCCGCGCCGGTCGGGCTCGTGGCGCTGGTGCTTTCGTTCTTCCTGAAGGAGATGCCGCTGCGGGACACCTCGCGCGCGGCCGCGCCGGACCTCGGCGACGGCTTCGGCATGCCCGAGGCGCGCGACCACGACCGCGAGCTGGAGCGGGCGATCTCGACACTGTTCTTCCGGGAACGGCGGAAGGTCGCGCCCGCCATCGCCGAGCGCGCCGGCGCCGAGCTGGACCACGGCGGGCTGTGGTGCCTCGTGCAGGTCCACCTCCGCGAGCGCCAGGGCGAGCCGGCCACGCTGCAGGCGATCGGCGAGCACTACAGCGTGCCCGCGCAGGTCCTCGAACCGGCGTTCGCCCGGCTGGAGCTGACCGGCTACCTGAACTACTCCGGCGGCGGCTGGTCACTCACCGAGAGCGGGCGGCGGGAGTTCGGCAAGCTCGTGCGCGCGTGGAAGGACTGGATCGCCGAGCGGCTGGCGGACTGGGGCCCCGGCGGGCGGGAGGAGCTCGACGCGGCGATCGGCCGGGTCGCGGCCCGGATGCTCGACCAGAGCCGCGACACCGAACGCGGCGGGCGTCACGCGCTGGTGTGAGAAGGCCGTGCCTTCCCGCCGAGTCTTAGCACGCCCGTAACGAGAGTGCTCTAGAGTCCCCGGACCATGTCGGTGGATGAGTCAGTGATCACGATGCCGGAAGACGCGGGCAGTCGCGTCAAGCCCCGGTCGCACAGTGCCGTACGGTCACGCTCCGTGCGCTTCCGATGGTTGCCCTGGGCCGCGGCCCTGCTGGGCCTGCTGACGTTCCTGCTTGTGCGCGGGAGCCTGACCGACGACGGCTACATCACGCTGGCCTACGCGAAGAACCTCGCCATGCACGGCGAATGGGCGCTCGTGCCGGGCACCACGGCGAACTCGGCCACTTCGCCGCTGGACGTGCTGCTGCTCGGCCTGCTCACGTTCGTCACCCGGATCAGCGGCTCGGGGCACCCGGTGCTCGCGCTCGGTGCGCTGACCGTGCTGAGCAGCGGCGCGATCGGCTGGGCGTGGCTGCGGCTGATGCGCGCGTTCAAGCTCGCCTCGTGGGTCGGGCTGCTCGGCGTGGTCGTGGTGCTGGTGAACCCGTTCCTGCTGTCGGCGACCGGGCTCGAGGTCCTGCTGGTGCCGGCGATCCTGCTCTGGCTCACCGTGTTCGCGGTCGAGGGCCGGCCGGTGCTGTTCGGCGTGGCCGCCGGGCTCACCGTGCTGACCCGGCTGGACCTGATCGTGTTCGTCCTGGTCATCACCTTCTGCTCGGCGGGGATCCGCAAGCACTTCTGGCGCGCGTTCGGCACCGCGGTGCTGGTGTCCGCGCCGTGGTTCCTGTTCAGCTGGTTCGCGCTCGGCTCGTTCATCCCGGACACCCTGGTGATCAAGCAGGACCAGGACGGCCTGTTCGGCGCATGGGGCTACTTCAGCGGCCCGATGATGTACTTCCTCTACCAGCCGGTGGCGGTGATGCTCACCTTCGCCTCGGCGCTGGCCGGGGTGGTCGTGCTGCTGGCCTGGCTGGGCGTGCGGTTCGCGCGGCGGTGGGAGGACTTCCCGGCGCTCGCCCCGGTGGTCGGGCTCGGCGCCGGCGGGGTCCTCTACTACATCGTCTACTCGACGCTCGGAGTCGGGCCGTACCACTGGTACTACGTGACGCCGGTGGTCACCACGGGCATGGTCGGCGTGCTGCTGGCCGGGGTGTGGCTCTCGAAGGCCGAGGAGAGCCCGGAACTGCGCACCGGCCCGCCGCGGCTGGCGCTGGGCCTCGCCTCCGTCGTGGTGGCGAGCACGATCGTGCTGGACCTGGCGCAGGGCGTGCCCTGGCCGTCGCCGGTCATCTTCGGCAACTGGGCCAGCTCGACCGATTACGCGCGCGTCGGCCAGGCACTCGGCAAGCGGCTGAACGGCGCTTCGGTCGCCGGGCCCGGCGAAATCGGCACGCTCGCCTACTACTGCGACTGCCAGATCCTGGACGTCTTCTCCGACCGCAGCCAGGTCGCGGAGATCCTCCGGAAGCGCCTCGCGGACAGCAGTGCGGTGACCCGGCTCGGGCTGCGCATCAATTACCACTGGTTCGATC
>DASXYS010000001.1:0-12209 GCA_036502365.1 Amycolatopsis sp. | reverse complement strand
AGCCAGCGCAACGCGGCGTCGGCGCTGTCTTCGGGGCTGCTGTTGAAGGCGATGGCCGCGTTCGGCGCGTGCTGCCGGACCAGGTTGACCACTTTTTCGAACAGCTCCAGCAGCGGCTCGTAGCCCCGGATGCCGCCGCCGATCACCACGCAGGCGTAGTCGCCGCCGTCCAGCGCCGCCGCGATCGTCCCCTCGGGATCCTCGTCGAGGACCACCAGGCAGACGTCGGCCTTGATGCCGTACGCCTCGAACCGGGCGTTGCCACGCGCGATCGCCGCCTGCACCGGCGCGGGGTCCCAGTCCTCCAGCCGGACCGGGTCGAGCCCGATCACCAGTACTCGCCCCTGCCGTGCCATGCCGTCTCCCTCAGCCGGGTACCTGCTCGTGAGTGTTCATGCCGGTTCTAACCGTCATAAACACTCACGAGTATCTACGGGACGGCCGCCAGGAGCGCCGTTTCCCTCGCCGGACCGCGGCGACCGCGACCCCCGCCGCGGCGGCGGCCACCACCCCGCCCAGTGCGATCACGCCCGCGGCCAGGTCGGTGGCCGGACGAGCGGCCGCGGCGGCCGGGACCACCGCGGGCACCGGCGCCGAGCGGACCTGGACGCCCGGGCCGAGCACATCGGCGGGCAGCGTGGACGAAACCGCCGCATACGCGTCCACCACACCCCAGCCGCGATGCGGATCGTGCGCGCCGGACGGCGGGCGGGACGCGGTCAGCGTCAGCCGGGTGACGACCTGGTCGCCGGTGAGGTCCGGATGCGCCGCGCGCACCAGCGCCGCGACCCCGGCCACGTACGCCGCAGCCAGGCCGGGATCCGTGACGGGCCAGCGATGCGCGACCGCACCGCCCCCGCCCGCCGACGTGCTCACCAGGTTCGCGCCCGGCGCGGCGACGCCAAGGTAGTCCCCGGATTCGGTCTGCACCGGCTGGCCCGCCTGGTTCGTCGAGCCGACCGCGAGCACGCCGGAGGACGCCGTGGGGTACGAGTGCGCGCCCTGCTGCGTCGCGGCCGCCGGAGACACGACCACCGCGCCGCTGGCTCGCGCGCGGTCCACCGCCGCGTCAAGAGCCGGGCTGTCGGAGCCGGCCGGGACGGCGATCAGCAGCACCGTGGCGCCGCGGTCCAGCGCCGTGCCGATGGCACCGGCCAGCGCGCCCGGGTCGCCGCCGCCTTCGGCCGACGATCCGTTGCTTTCGGTGTAGCGCAAGGGAAGGATCTTCGCACCGGGCGCGATGCCGGTGAACGTCGTCGCGTCGTCCGGCTGTGCCCCGACGATCCCAGCGGCAATCGTGCCGCGGCCGTCGCAGTCCGACGGCGCCGCCCCCGAGCCGCCCAGCACCTGCCCGGGCGCGAACTGCGCGTTCTGCCCGTCGACGCCGGTGCCGATCACCGCCACCAGCTGACCGTCCCCGCGGGAGAGCGGCCAGAGCCGCTGCGGGTCAACCAGCCGCTGGCCCCAGGGCACCGCGCCGGTATACGTGCCGGACGGGTTGGCGCACTGCGCCAAGGCATCCGCGGGTGTGGCCGCGACGACGGGCAGGCCCAGCGCCACCAGGCCCCCGACAGTTACAACGGCCGGCAACCGCACCGCGGCGCCCTCCCCTCAGAATACCGATGTCCGACAACGGGATTCTACTGGAGAGGGCGCCGCGGGAACAGGCGTCAGCGCAGGTCCATCCCGAGGTCCAGCGCGGGTGAGGAGTGGGTCAGACCGCCCACCGACAGATAGTCCACACCGGACTCGGCGTAGGCCCTACCACGGTCGAGGGTCAGGCCGCCAGAGGATTCCAGCCGCGTCTTCGGCGACAGCTGATCCCGTCGCTCGACCGCTTTCGCGCACTCCTCCGGCGTGAAGTTGTCCAGCAGTACCTCGTCCGCGTGCGCGGCGAGCGCCTCGTCCAGCTGCGCCAGGTCGTCGACCTCGACCTCACACGCCAGCTCCGGGGCGTGCTCCCGGGCGAGCGCCAGCGCGGCGGTGACGGAGCCGGCCGCGACGACGTGGTTGTCCTTGATCAGCACGGCGTCGCCGAGCCCGAGCCGGTGGTTGACCCCGCCGCCGCGGCGGACCGCGTACTTCTGCAGCAGCCGCAGCCCCGGCAGCGTCTTGCGGGAGTCGCGGATCGCCGCGCCGGTACCGTCCACTTCGGACACCCAGGCGGCGGTCGCCGTGGCGACGCCGGAGAGGTGGCACAGCAGGTTCAGCGCCGTGCGCTCCGCCGTGAGCAGCCCGCGCACGGGGCCGCGGACGACCAGCGCGGGCTCCCCCGCCGCCAGCCGTTCGCCGTCCGCGCGACGCGAAACCACCTCGTAGTCTTCGCCCAGCACGGCGTCGAACACCGCCAGCACCACGGGGATCCCGGCGACGACGCCCGGGACCCGCGGCGTCAGCTCGGCCAGCGCTCGCGTGTCGGCCGGCACCGTGGCCGCCGTGGTGGCGTCCGGTCCGTAACGCAGGTCCTCGCCCAGCGCCGTGGTGACGACGCGCCGGACGTCGGCCGGCTCCAGCCCGGCTTCGGCCAGCGCGCGCTCGGTTGCCGGCGAGAACTGGGACAGCTCGGTCATGCCACACCTTCCAGTGGGATCTTCTCGGCCAGCACCGGCTGGCCGGACAGGCTGAGCCGGAGCTGCTGGCTGCGCCGCCAGCCCCGCTCGTCCCGTTCGGGGAAATCACTTCGCACGTGACAGCCGCGCGACTCGGTGCGGCGGGCTGCCGCGGTGAGCAAAGCCTGTGCCGCCAATGTGAGCGCGGCATCCTCGACCGCCGCGTGCGTCCACAACGGACTGTCCTTCGTAGACAGGTCCAGCACCGATCCGGCGGCGGCCAGCCCGTCGGCGTCCCGGCCGATGGCGGCGTACCGGCTCATCACGCGCTGCAGTGCGTCGCGCTCCGCCGCCGGCGCGACCGTGCGGCCGGGCAGCCGCCCGCGGGCCGGGTCGGGCAGCAGGCCGGCCGCGAGGTCCGCGGCCACGGCCTCAGCCACCCGGTGCCCGACGACCAGCCCCTCGAGCAGGCTGTTGGACGCCAGGCGGTTCGCGCCGTGCAGGCCGGTGCGGGCCACTTCGCCCGCGGCGTACAGGCCGCGCACGGTGGACCGTCCGTCCACAGTGGTCACCACGCCGCCGCACGCGAAGTGCGCCGCGGGCGTCACCGGGATCGCGTCCACGGCCGGGTCGATGCCGAGCGCCGCGCACGCCGCGAAGACGGTCGGGAACCGCTTCGCGAAGCCGGGAACGCTGGTGGCGTCAAGGAAAACGTGGTCGTCGACCCCGCCCGGAGCGAGCCCCATCCGCCGGGTGATCGCCGCCGAGACGACGTCACGCGGGGCCAGGTCGCCCAGCGGGTGCACGCCGTGCATCACCGACGCGCCCGCGCCGTCGACGAGGGTCGCGCCCTCGCCCCGGACGGCCTCGGTGACCAGCGGGCACCGGCCACGCGCGCCCGGTGTGTAGAGCACCGTCGGGTGGAACTGCACGAACTCGACGTCGGCCACGGTCGCGCCGGCCCGCAGCGCGAGCGCCAGCCCGTCCGCGGTCGCGATCTCCGGGTTCGACGTCGCCTGGTACAGCTGCCCGAACCCGCCGCTGGCCAGCAGCACCGCGGACGCCCGCACCACGCCGGGCACACCGTCCCGGTCCAGCACCGTCACCCCGGCCACCTCGCCCGCCGGGGTGCGCAGCGCGTCCACCGCGATGAAGTGCTCCAGCACCGGCACGCGCTGGGTGCCCGCCAGCGCGACGAGCGTCCGCTCGACCTCCGCGCCGGTGGCGTCGCCGCCCGCGTGGATCACCCGGAACGCGCTGTGCCCGCCCTCGCGGGCCCGCGCCAAGCCTTCGGTGCCGGCGTCGAAAGTCGCGCCGCCACGGCGCAGCCGCGCGACCGCGGCCGGGCCACCGTCGAGGATCGCGCGCACGGCGTCCTCGTCGCACAAGCCCGCGCCCGCGGTGAAGGTGTCTTCGGCGTGCTTCGCGACAGAGTCGCCCAGGTCGTGCTCGCCCTCCAGGACCACCGCGACGCCGCCCTGCGCCCAGCGCGTATTGCCGTCCGCGACCGCGGCCTTGGTGACCACGAGAACGTGCAGCCCGAGCTCCCGCGCCCGCAGCGCGGCCGTCAGCCCGGCCACCCCGCTGCCGACCACGACCAGGTCCGCGCGAGCTTCCCAGACCGGGGTTTTAGCCTGCGAAGCATTAACCGGCGTGTTCATTCGCCGCCGCCGGGCTTGCCGATTTCGATCATCCGCTGCACCGAAGCGCGCGCCTTCGCCGCCGTTTCGAGGTCCACGTGCACCTCGTCCGCGCCGTCCCGCAGGCTCCGCAGCAACGCCGCGGGGGTGATCATCTTCATGTACCGGCACGAGGCCCGCTCGTTCACCGCGCGGAAGTCGATCTCCGGCGCCGCCTTGCGCAGCTGGTGGATCATGCCGATCTCGGTCGCCACCAGAACCGACTTGGCCTTGGTGTCTCGCGCCGCGTGCACCATGTCGCCGGTGGAGAGGATCTTCACCCGCTCCGGCGCCACCGCGCCCTCGCCGGCGAGGTAGAGCGCCGACGTCGCGCAGCCGCATTCGGGGTGGATGAACAGGTCGGCGTCCGGGTTCTCCTCGGCCCGCGCGGCCAGCTCGGCGCCGTTGATCCCGGCGTGCACGTGGCACTCCCCGGCCCAGATGTGCATGTTCTCCCGGCCGGTCACGCGCTTGACGTGCGCGCCGAGGAACTGGTCCGGCAGGAAGAGAACCTCCTGGTCAGCCGGGATGGAGGCGACCACGTCGACCGCGTTCGAGGACGTGCAGCAGATGTCGGTCTCGGCCTTCACCTCGGCCGTGGTGTTCACGTAGGAGACGACCACCGCACCCGGGTGCTCGGCCTTCCACTCGCGCAGCTGCGCGCCGGTGATGGAGTCGGCGAGCGAGCAGCCGGCCCGCGCGTCGGGGATCAGCACCGTCTTCTGCGGGGCCAGGATCTTCGCCGTCTCGGCCATGAAGTGCACACCGCAGAAGACGATCGTGGAGGCGTCACTGCTCGCCGCGATGCGGCTCAGTGCCAGGGAATCGCCGGTGAAGTCCGCGATGTCCTGGATCTCCGGAACCTGGTAGTTGTGCGCCAGCAGCACCGCGTCGCGTTTGCGGGCGAGTGCGCGCACCTCCTCGGCCCATTCGGCGTTCGCCTCGACCCCGCCGTAGGGCGTGAGGTCTGCTTCAACCGTAATGCTCATGTCTGGCCCTCCTGTGGACCGATGGCGGGTTTTCGCCTTATAATCGAAAACCGTGCGAAGCCATATTAACACCCGGACCCCCCTCGCCCACGAGGTTCTGGGCGCGGTCCTTCAAGTGCGCTCGGACACACTGCGGGTGCTGCTCTGGCGCCGGGCGCTCGACCCGCACCTCGGCCGCTGGTCCCTGCCCGGCGGCCGGCTGCGCCCGGACGAGGACGTGGAGACCTCTATCCGGCGCCAGCTCGCGGAGAAGGTCGACGTGCGCCAGCTCAAGCACGTGGAGCAGCTTTCGGTGTTCAGCGCGCCGGACCGCGTGCCGGGGCCGCGGGTCGTGGCGACGGCATTCCTCGGCCTGGTCCCCTCCGGCGTCGACCCCGCCGTGCCCGAGGACACCGAGTGGCACGACGTGGACGCGTTGCCGCGCACCGCGTTCGACCACGAGGCGATCGTGCTGCGCGCGCGGGACCGGCTGCGCTCGAAGCTGAGCTACACCAACCTCGGCTTCGCGCTGGCACCCGAGGAATTCACCGTCTCCGAGCTGCGCGGGCTGTACTCCGCGGCGCTCGGCTACAAGGTTTCCGCGACGAACCTGCAGCGCGTGCTCTCCCGCCGCGGACTGCTCGTGCCGACCGGGAACACGACGTCACCCGGACGGGCCGGCGGCCGTCCGGCCGCGCAGTTCTCCTTCGCTGGCAAAGGGATGCAGGTGACTGACCCGTTCGCAGTGCTCAAGCCGCCGTCCGAACGGTGACGGACTGCGAGCGTGCCCGGGTACCCGTACGGTGGACGCGTGACCGAGCCGGAGCAGGACCCCAGCGGGACGGCGACTCTGCCGTTGTTCCCGTTGCAGACCGTGCTGCTCCCCGGCACCCATCTGCCGCTGCACATCTTCGAGCCGCGCTACCGGCAGCTGGTGTCGGATCTGGTGGGCGGCGGCGTGCCCGGCCGCGAATTCGGTGTCCTCGCGCTGCGGGCCCCACTGGTGCGTGAGGTGACCGGTCTGGACCACGTGTACGGCATCGGCTGCGCCACGGTGCTGCGCGAAGCCAAGCGCCTGCCCGACGGCCGGTACGACGTGGTCAGCACGGCCAGCCGGCGCTTCCGGCTGCGGGAGATCGACAGCACCTCGGCGCCGTATCTGATCGGCGTGGTCGACTGGCTGCCCGACGAGGTGGTCCCGGCCGCGGCGAACGACACCGCGGCCCGGCTCGGCGAGGTCGCGCGCGCGGCGCACCAGCGTTACTGCGAGGCGGCCTGGCACGCCGAGGACTGGCGCTCCCCCGCCGAGGACGCCGCCATCGTCGAGCTGGCCTACCAGCTCGCGGCCGACTGCCTGCTGCCCGTCGAGGACCGCCAGCTGCTGCTCGAGGAGACCCATCCGCTGCGCCGGCTGCGGATCGTCTGCCGCCTGCTCACCCGCGAGGCCGGCTTCCTCTCGACACTCAGCGCGGTGCCCCTGCCGCCCACGGAACTGGCCGACTTCACCAAGCCCGCCAACCTGAACTGACACCCCCGCCGCCGCTCCTTACGGCAAGTGCGGACGCAGCGGATGACGCCGGCGCCTCGCTCAGTGCAGCGGAAGTGGCATCCGCTGCATCGGACACCGCGGTAGGGCTCAGCCGAGCCGGCGGCCCAGGTCTTCCCGGCCGTTCCAGGCGGTGAGCAGCGCGTACACCAGCGAGGTCATCAGCGGCGCGGCCACCAGCACCCAGCCGGACTCCAGCCGGGGCGCCTGCGCGACCACCGCGCCCAGCGCGGGGGCGGTGTCCACGGCGTACTTCGAGTTCACGAACGCGGCCCCGAGCTGCGTGCCCAGCCAAGCGGCGAGGGTGGCCCCGCCGGCCGCGGCCAGGAAGACCACCGGGCCGCGGCGTTCCCGCATCAGCCACGTGACGATGCCGATCAGCAGCCCGGTGGCGAGCGCGAGGAAGCCGTAGATCGCCAGATCGTCGAAGCGGTGCCAGCTCTCCAGTTCCAGCGGGGCGAGCTGGCCGTCGCCGGTGACCACGCGCACCCGTTGCGGCGGCGCCATCAGCGACCACAGCCAGCCGAGCGGAATGCCCAGCAGCCCGGCCGTCGAGAGCACGCTCACGGCGGGCAGCAGGTCCGCCTTCACCACGACCTTGGGCCGCTGGCGGTGCGGCGGGAAGAGCACCGGAACCGACCAGGCCTCGGCCACGGCGGACGACCGGTGTGCTGCCTTGCCCGCGGAATCAACCACCCCGGACTCCCTCCCCTGCGCGTGTGCGGAACCGAGCGTAACCGGTCGCCGCCCGGAGGTCACCCGCGGTCAGCCGCCGGCGGTTTCGCCGTGCCGGCTGCACCGCGCCGTCCAGCCCACCGGGGTCACCTGCACCACCAGCCGCCGCGCGCAGAACACGCAGAACCGCGGCGGCTCCAGCTCGGTGCGCGGGTTGTGGCAGGCCTCGTGGTCCCGGCCCCCGGCCGACGGTTGTCCACAATGGACGCAATAGCCGGGTTGGTCAGAGGCTGTCACTGAGCGCCTTCACCGGCATCTTCAGCTCGTCGAGCATCTTCAGGTCGGCGCTGGCGGGACGGCCGAGGTTGGTCAGGTAGTTGCCGACGATGATCGCGTTGACCCCGCCGAGCATGCCCTGCTCCGCGCCCAGGTCGCCGAGCGTCAGCTCCCGCCCGCCGGCGAAGCGCAGCATCGTGCGCGGCATCGCGAGCCGGAACGCCGCGACGGTGCGCAGCGCGTCCTTGCCCTCGACGATCTCGTAGTGCTCGTACGGCGTGCCGGGCTGCGGGATCAGGAAGTTCATCGGCACCTCGTGCGGGCTCAGCTGCGCCAGCTGGACCGCGAACTCCGCCCGCTGTTCCACCGTCTCCCCCATGCCGATGATGCCGCCGCAGCAGACCTCCATGCCGGCCTCGGCGACCATCTGCAGGGTGTCCCAGCGCTCCTCCCACGAGTGCGTGGTGACCACGTCCGGGAAGTGCGAGCGCGCCGTCTCGAGATTGTGGTTGTAGCGGTGCACGCCCATCTCGACCAGCTCGTCGACCTGCTCCTGGGTGAGCATGCCGAGCGAGCAGGCGATCTGGATGTCGTTGCCGTCCGCGCGGATCGCCCGCACGCCCTCACGGACCTGCGAGAGCAGCCGCTGGTCCGGGCCGCGCACGGCGGCGACGATGCAGAACTCGGTCGCGCCCGTCTCGCGGGTCTGGCGCGCGGCCTTGACCAGGCCCGGCACGTCCAGCCAGGCCGAGCGCACCGGCGACGGGAAGCGCCCGGACTGGGAGCAGAAGTGGCAGTCCTCGGGGCAGCCACCGGTCTTCACGCTGACGATGCCCTCGACCTCCACCTCGGGCCCGCACCAGCGCAGGCGAACCTCGTGCGCGAGTTGCAGCGCGTCGGCCAGCCGCTCGTCGGGCAGCCGCAGCACGGCCAGCACCTGCTCCTCCGACAGCCCCACGCCCCGCTCGAGGACCTGCTCGCGCGCGACGGCGAGCACGTCACCGATGTCGGTCTTCCCGGGGGCAACGGTCACGATTTCTCCTCGTCCGTGGTGGTCTTCTCACCCGTCATCGTGCCTGAGCGCCCCGCGGCCAGGCTGCGACACCCGTCACTTCTGCGCGGACACGCTCCCCGCGAACGTCTCGGGGTCGAACTCACCGCCGAACCACGGCGAGAGCTCGTGGCGCACCCGCTCGGCGAAGGTATCGCGGTTCGCCTCGCCCAGCCCCTCGGACAGCGCCCCCAGCAGCGGCGCGCCGGCGGCCTCCGGCAGGTCACGCAGGTTCTCGACGGCGGCCAGGTCCGGGACGGCGGGCCAGGAGCCGATCACGACGCCGACCACGTTCAGCCCGCGCCGCGTCGCGACCTCCGCGGTCAGCGCGGTCGCGTTGAGCGTGCCGAGGCCGGCCTCGGCGACGATCACCACGGGCGCGCCGAGCGCCCACGCGACGTCCGCCAGCCCGCTGCCCTGCGGGTCGAACCGGACGAGCAGCCCGCCCGCGCCCTCCACCAGGGTCAGGTCGTGGTCGGCGTCCAGGCCCCCGGCCGCGGCCGCGATCTCGCCCGGCCCCAGCGCGGGCAGCCCGCTGCGGCGGGCGGCCGCCTCCGGGGACAGCGGGTCGGGGTAACGCCGCAGCTCGAGGGTGGTCAGGCCCGGGCCGGCCAGCCGCACGACCTCGTCGAGGTCACCCGGCTCGTCCGGAGCCACCCCGGTCTGCGCCGGCTTGAGCACGGCCACCCGCCGCCCCTGTTCGAGGGCGAGGGCCGCGATCGCCGCCGTGGTGATCGTCTTCCCGACGCCGGTCCCGGTACCCGTCATCACCAGCATGGTCACAGGCCATCAACTTAGTCGCCTGCCCGGCGGCCACACCACGGCCCGGTATTCCATCGGATGAATCCTGCGCTTCGTGGCGCCCGGCCTCACCCGCCGTTGCCGGTGACGGCGGGCGTGCCCGCGGCGACAAACGCCCCGGTCACCGGGTCGGACAGGGACACCAGCGCCTCGCCGACGTCGAAGTACAAGCCGGTGAGCACGAGGTCACCGCGCCGCTCGGCCTCGGCGACCATCGGGTACTGGCGCAGGTGCTCGAGCTGCTGGAGCACGTTGTGCAGGGCCAGCCGGTCCGGCTCCCGTGCCGGCCGCGCGCCGTCCAGCGTCACCGGGCCGCGGCGGCTGCGGCTCGGCTCGGCGTGCCGCAGCCACGCCTCGAGCGCCGTCCCCGGCGGCGGCCCGTCGGCCAGCGCGCTCATCGCACCGCAACTGGAGTGGCCGCAGACCACGATCTCGCGCACGCCCAGCACCCCGACCGCGAACTCCACCGCGGCGTTCATCGACGGGTCCGCCTGCCCGGGCGGCACGAGGTTGCCGATGTTCCGCACGGTGAACAGGTCGCCCGGGCCGCTGGTGGTGATGAGGTTCGGCACGATCCGGGAGTCGCCGCAGGTGATGAACATGGTGTGCGGCCGCTGCCCGTCGGCGAGGCCGCTGAGCGTCTCCCGCAGCAGCGGCGCGGCCCGGCGCTGGAACTCGGTGGCGCCGCGGCGCGTCGGGTGCGCGCGCTGGCCGGGCACGTGGACGTCGGCCGCCTGCCAGTCCGACCACGGCGCGAGCCAGCGCGGCACCGCCCCGGCCGCCGCGGTGCGCCGCACCGTCGGATTCCCGGCCCGGCCCTTGGCCAGCCACGGGTGCCCGATCTCGTCGACCGTCACCGTGCCCCCGGCCCGCTCGTGCGCCTGCTGCCAGTCGACCAGGCTCTCGAAGGAGGCGTGGTCGAGGTAGTCGACCACCAGCTCCAGGGTCACCGTCGCGCCCTCCGGGACGGTGCCGAGCACCTTCGTCAGCCGCGGCACGGAGAGGAAGGTGAGCACGCCTTCGACCACCACGCGCCAGTTCTCGCCGTCGCGCTCGACGTGGATGCCGGACCAGACGGTGCGGCGCAGCATGAGCAGCAGGGCCAGCACGATGCCCGCGAGCACGCCGGTGAGCAGGTCGAACACCACCACACCGGCCAGCGTGACGAGGTACAGCGCCAGATCGCCGTGGCGCAGCACCTGCTTGAGGTGCCCGGGGTTCACCAGCTTGGCGCCGACGTGCACCAGCAGGCCGGCCAGCGCGGCCAGCGGGATGTTCTGGATCAGCCCGGCGAGCACGACCACGAACACCAGCACCCACACGCCGTGCAGGATCGCGGACGCGCGGGTCTTGCCGCCGGCGGAGACGTTGGTCGAGCTGCGCACGATCACCCCGGTCACGGGCAGCCCGCCGAGCGCGCCGGAGACCATGTTGGCAGCGCCCTGGCCGACCAGCTCGCGGTCGAGGTTGGAGCGGGCGCCGTTGTGCAGCTTGTCGACGGCGACCGCGGACAGCAGGCTCTCGACGCTCGCGATCAGCGCGATCGTCACGGCGGCGACGGCGACGTCCGCCCAGCCACCTCCGGGCAGCGCGGGCGCGAAACGGATCTGCAGCAGGTCGCCGGGCAGCTCGACGCGCGGCAGCGTCATCCCGGCGACCACGGACAGGACGGTGGCCAGCGCGATGGCCGCGAGCGGCCCCGGCACCTTCCGCACCGCGGCGGGCAGCCGCGGCCAGACCACCAGGATGACGATGGTGAGCAGGCCGATCGTGGTCGCGGCGTCATGGTGGGCGACGATCTGCGCGGGCAGCTGGGCGACGTTCTCGATCGCGGAGCTCTGCGCCTTCCCGCCGAGGATGACGTGCAGCTGGCCCAGCACGATCGTCACGCCGATGCCGGCCAGCATGCCGTGCACGATCGCCGGCGAAATGGCGAGCGCGGCCCTGGCGATCCGGCTGAGCCCGAGCAGCACCTGCAACGCCCCGGCAGCGACGGTGATCAGGCACGTCACCGCCCAGCCGAAGGTGTTGATCGTCTCGGCCATGATCACGGTCAGCCCGGCGGCGGGCCCGCTGACCTGCAGCGGTGACCCGCCCAGGGCCCCCGCGACCACACCGCCGACGATCGCCGCGATCAGCCCCGCGACGATCGGGGCACCGGAGGCCAGTGCGATGCCTAGGGACAGCGGGACAGCGACCAGGAACACCACCAGTGAGGCGGGTACGTCGTGACGAAGCACGGCAAGAGGTCTCATGATCACCAGGAAACCGGTGTTCATGTGAAATGTCCGCTATGTCTCGCCTGATGGGGTGAATTTATATCGCACACCCCACTTTCGGGTTGCGCTATGAACCAAGGGATGGGATGAGCGTCCCACCTGTTGTGACAAGCCTTGGTCAAGTGTCCCACTGAGCCCCGCGAGCAGCGGCGCCGAAAGTGGACTGGACCTGGGCCTGAACTGCTCGTGAGTGGCTAGGACGGTACTAACCGGCTGTGTTGTCTCAGGACCTCACGGACAGATGTGTCTCAGGACCTCACGGACAGATGTGTCTCAGGACTTTCCGGACAGTTTCTGGTTGGTGAGGCGTTGGTAGCGTACCGATCTGTTTAGTGTGAGCTGGCGGGCGACGGTGTCGCCGAGCATGACGGTGACCCGGTCGCCT